>JAEWNM010000290.1 GCA_023392755.1 Bacillota bacterium | reverse complement strand
CATCTTGGGTATCTTCTGGACAAGAATGTCATCCGGAATGCGCAGGGAAAGGGAAATGCTGTATTCAAAGCGCAGGTTGATAAGGGCCACATAATTGCGGATGTACTCTACTTCCTCCCTCACCGTCACGCTCTGGGAGGCCCATTTCATGCTGTAGCGCAAAAGCTTGCCCAGTGCCGTCACGGCATTTGCAATCTCGTAACGCTCATCCACCTCCGCCGTCATTTTAATGGATTCCAGCACGTTATATATGAAGTGGGCGTTGATCTGGTTTTGCAGCGCGCGTATCTCCGCGTTTTTGGCCAGCAGCTCGCGCTTTGTGTTGTCTTCCATGAGCTGTTTGATTTTGTCCAGCATCTTGTTGATCTGCACGGCCATCTGGGAAACCTCATCGTTGCCCTGATGGGGCATGACAACGTTCAGGTTTCCTTTTTGTACCTCCCCGATGGAATCAAAAACGGCGTAAAAGCGCCGGAGCAGCGCCCGCACCACTTCGTTGATGATCAGGGCCAGCGCCGCGAGAAACACTGCCATGCACAGATAGAACACCACCAACTGGCGGCGGATGGCGGAAAACTCCGGCTCCAGGGAGGTCGCCTGTATTAGCCTCCCCGAAAGTTCAGGAATGGGCAGGGAAGCCAATATGACGTCCTGGCCCTGGAGGCGGTGCTGGATGTAGGCCGTATCAGCCCCGCCGCCGGCCAGGTCGAGGATTTCCTTAAGATGCGCGGCCCAGGGGTTTTCAGGGCTTAAGTCGCAATGGGGCACGCCGCTGCCACCCACAAAGCAAAGAAAGCTCAAAGGGCCTGCGGAGAACAGGTTGGGGAGCATATTGTCCATCAACACTGCTGTTTCCACAATGGCCACCTCCCCGGCAATGGGGTCGGAAACGGTGGTTACCAGGGACATCAAATGCTTCGTCTGCGCCGTGATATAATCCGGAAAAAGTGTATCCGTGTAATTGAAGTGCCAGACGCCCGATACATAGGGCTCCCGGGCCCAGTTCAGCCTGTTCATCCTGTCTGTCCGGTATAGGATGGGCATCATTTCCGGCATGGTGGCGCTGTCGGCGTATACCCTGATTTGATACAGATAGGGGTTGGCGTACATCATTTTCCCCAGGGTGGCGATGTCGCTTCTGAAAAAGGTCAAGCTGTCCATTGCCGGGATGACGCCGCCCATTTTGACCCGTCGCAGATAGGAAAGCAGGCTGGCGTTGCTGGAAAAGGCCTGCGTGGTGATTTGGCAGACATCCACGGTTTTTTGGATGCGCGCATGCATCTGTTCCATGTCCAGGCGGATGCTGCTTATCTTTTCCTTGATCAGCGTCTGCCTGGTGGTATGAAACAGTATGGTTGCCAAAACCATGACGGGTATGAAAACAATCAAAAAGATGATCAGCGTGAACTTCTGATTCAGCCTCCATCCCGCAACGGCTTGTATGATCTTTTTCATGCGTTTCTCTCCGCCCAGTTATATCCCGGTATGACAATTATACCATATTCATATGGGAAGGCAACCCGACAAAACACGGTTTGCCGGGCTGCCTGTTTGATGAGGGAAAGCATTTTTTATTGAAGGCCCAATTTTTCAATGTTCGCCATGATCTGGCGCACGGTTTCGGCCTTGACCAGATCAAAACCATACTCCTCGCGCTTTGTCATGAAATCTTTGAGAACCGCGTCAAAGGCTTCTTCGCTTTCCGCCAGCAAAAGCTTGGGCAGCGTCAGGCTCCATTCGGTGTCGATCTTCAAATCGGCGTTGGCTTCGGGGGTGTCCAGTATGAAGGTGACGCCGGTGTACTGGCCAAGATAGGTTACATAAGGCCGGGTCCATTCCTTGAGCTGGCGGATGTGGGCCACAAAATTGCCCTTCCACTGTTCGCCCATGGGGTTATCCATCAGCATCCAATAATTGGCGTCGCCGCCGATGGTCTCGTCAAACCCGCCGGGGCCGGAACGCTTGGTGTTGTACAGCTCCTGAATTTCCGGCAGCCACTGGGGCACGCCCTTTTCGTTAAAATTCCACACTTCGCCCTGCGGGCCGCCCATCCAGATCAGGTGCTGGCCGTGCTCGCTCATCAGGTAGCTCAGGAAGCGGATGGCCCGGTCGGGCTTCTCGCACTTTTTGGAGATCAGCGTCAGCGTCCAGCCGTTGATGTTTCCGCCGGGCAGCTTGTAAGGAGCGCCGCTGGTGTTCTTGGGCCCGTCAATGGCGATATACGCCTTGGCGCCGGGATCGTCGGGGGTGGAGTCCCACAAAATCTTCTGCTGGTCGGTCAGGTCGGAGTTTTGGTAGATCAGGGCAAAGTAGCGCCCTTGGGCAATCTTTTCGGAAATCTGGTCGCGCTGGTCGATGAATATGTCATCTTCCAGGTAGCCTTCGGCCCCCAATTGCCTGAAGGCCTTGAGCCAGCGGATGTACTCCGGATCGGTGAACCTGTCATGGAACGTTCCGTCCTCATTCAGGTAAGGAATACCCAGGAAGGCGAACATCATCTCGTCAAAGGACAGGCAGCCCACGTTCCCAAAGGGATGGGAGCCCAGCGGGATGATCGGCTGTCCGTTCACATCCGGGAACATTTCCCTGGCCTTTTTGATAGCCGCCACAAAGCCTTCGGGGGTGGTCATGTCCGGGCTTCCGATGGCTTCATACATGTCCTTGCGCACCATAAAGGTGTAGTTGGCGGTCAGGGTATCATACTTTTCATAATCCTCCGGGGTGTAGGAGGCGTTGGGATAGCCGTACACATGGCCGTCGGCCTGGGTATACCAGTTGAGGCGGGAGGGTACGGCCACATCAAAGAAATAGGGGTCGTATTCCTTGGCCAGCTCATCCAGGGGGAAGAGCATATCGCCGTCGATCATTTCGCGAATCTGGCCCGCTGTCCAGTCCAGGGTGATCAAATCGGGCAGCTCGTCGCTGACGATCAGGGAATTCAGCTTGTCATCCGCGTTGCCGGCGGGGGATATGAAATTGATGCTCACGCCGGTTTCGCGGGTGACCGTGGCGGGGAATAGGCGTGTATCCCAGGGCGTCCCAAACCAGTTGAAGTTGATGTACCAATCCAGGGTAATGGGGCTTGTGTCCTTCTGATAGCCCGGTTCCGCCTTTGTCTCGGCCAGGGCAAGACTACCCGCCGGGATAAGCAGCGCCAGCGCAAGAAGAACGACAACAATGCGTTTCAGGTTCTTCATACAAATACCTCCTCTATTTGCTACCGGCCCATGCGGGGCCGGTATCATTCCTTGACGGCGCCCAGAAGCATGCCTTTGATGAAGTACTTTTGCAAAAAGGGGTATACGCATACGATGGGAACGGTGGTAATGACCATGGTGGCCAGCTTTACAGCGGTGGAGGTGGTGAGGTTTTTCGATACCACCTCCGCCCCTGCGGCGGAGCGTATATCCTGGGCGGAGGTCTGGGCAATGACCCTGTACAGGTAGGTTTGTATAGGTTCCAGGTCGGGCCGGTTGGTCATGAACATAACGCCGGAAAAATAATCGTTCCAGTGGTGCACGCCGTTGAAAAGGGCAATGGTAGCGATGACCGGCATGGACAGGGGGAAGATGATGCTTACGAATATTCTGATGTCGCTGGCACCGTCGATCCGGGCCGACTCCTCCATGGCCGCGGGCAGTTCCCTGAAAAAGCTCATAAAGATCAGCAGGTTAAAGAAGCTGAACAGCGCGGGAATGATATACACCAGGAAATTGTTCAGCAGCCCCAGTGTTTTCAGCACCAGAAAATAGGGGATCAGGCCGCCGCCGAAAAAAAGCGTGACGGTGCCGATGAGCAGGTAGGTTTTGCGCAGCAGCAGATAGGGCTTTGACATGCCGTAGGATACCATGGCCGTAAACAAAACGCTGCTGACAGTGCCGATAACAGTTCGCGCTATGGTGATGGTATAAGCCCGGTAGACCGTGGCGTCCCGGAAAACAGCCTTGTAATTCTCCAGCGAAAAAATCCTTGGCCACCAATAGATGCCGCCCATCATGGCATCGTTGGCGTCGTTGAAGGAATTGACAAACACATACCAGATGGGGTACAGCGAAAGAAAGGCCACGGCCAGCATGATGACGATATTGACAACGCTGAAGACCTTCTCCCCGGCTGTTTCCCGAATGCGGTTACGGCGCCGCGGGAGAATGGGGAGACCGCTCCGCGCTGTTTTTGCACGTATCATCATAACCCACCTTTCCGGAGGTTCAGTACAGGGACCTCCCCTGCAGCCTCTTGGATACGAAATTGGCGGACACCAGCAAAACCGTGCCGATCACCGACTTGAACAGGCCAATGGCTGTGGCGTAGCCAAAGCGGCCGCTCCGCATACCCATTTCGAACACGTAGATGTCCAGCACCGTAGAGCGCTCGGCGTTCAATGAATTTTTCAGGATCAGCATTTGATCAAAGTTGGAATTGAGCACGCCGGAGACTGCCAGTATGAACAGTATGGCAATCGTCCCGCGAATGGCGGGCAGGGTGATGAACCACATTTTTTTGAACCGCGAGGCTCCGTCCACCGTCGCGGCCTCATACATTTCCTGGTCCACGCTGGCGATGGCGGCCAGGTATATGATGGCCGACCAACCCAGTTCCTTCCAGGTATCGGAGATCAGCGCCAGGCTCCAGAAGGAGGCGGGCCGGCCCAGGAAGGAGACCGGCTCCTTCAATACGCCAAGTGTCAGCAGAAGGTCGTTTATGACGCCCGACTTGCTCAGCCACGTGATCATAATGCCGCCCAGCACCACCCAGGATAGAAAATGGGGCAGGTAGGATACCGTCTGCACGATTTTTTTAAACCGCATACCGCGCAGCTCGTTCAGCAGCAGCGCAAACAGTATGGGCATCGGAAACCCGATCACAAGCCGCAAAGCGCTGATGCCTAGGGTGTTGACCATGGTGACGGCAAAATAATTGTCATGGAAAAATTCTGAAAAATTGCTGAGTCCAAGCCATGTGCCCTGAAAAATGGATTTGTAGGACAGGCGGAAGTTTTTGAAAGCCATTACGATTCCGCCCATGGGCAGGTAATTGAATACCAGCATCCACAGGATGCCGGGAATCACCATGATCTGCAGGCCCCATTGCCGAATGAGGCGCAGCCCAAACCCCGGCCGCTTATGCGAAAAGGCGGCGGGAGACAGTTTTCTTTCTCGCTTGAGGCCGGCATGTTCCATGCTCATATGTTCCTCCAAGCAGTCTGTCATTCGGTTTTGTCTTTCTACAGTATAAAAGGCAAACACCCGGATGAAAATACCAAACATTTCGTGAAGGTGTCATTTTTATATTTTGCGGGCCTGTAAAAAAACCCCCCTGAAACCTTGAAGGTTTCAGGGGGGAGGGCAAGGCGTCTTGTATAGGGGATCATACGCCCTGTGTTTGTGCGTATACCTGTTCCCCGTCGATGAACACCATCTTCACGCTGGTGCTCACCTCAAAGGGGGAGCCGTCCGTGATCACGACATCAGCGTCCTTGCCCGCTTCCAGAGAGCCTACCCTGTCCGCGATGCCGATGTGACGGGCGGGATTCAGCGTAATGGCCTGCAGCGCGCCAAAGGGGTCCATGCCTGATTTCACGGCCAGCCCCGCGCACAGTGGAAGATACTTTTGCGGGATCACCGGGGAATCGGTGATGATGGATACAAGGCAGCCCGCTTTTTGCAGCACGCCCGGCGTTTCCCAGCTTTTGTTCCGAAGCTCGAATTTCACGGCATGCCCAAGGGTGGGGCCAACCGCCAGGGGCACGTTCTCCTGTGCCAGCTCCTGTGCGATAAGATGGCCTTCGGTGCAATGCTCCAGGGTGATGTCCACCTCAAACTCCCTGGCGATGCGCAGCGCGGTGAACATATCGTCGGCCTGGTGGGCGTGGGCCTTTAAGGGCATCTCCTTTCGCAGCACGGGCAAAAGGGCGTTGAGCTTCATATCAAAGGCGGGGCGCTTACTCATATCATCCCCCGCCGCCTCCAGCTTCTGCTGGTATTCCCGGGCTTTGAAAAGCGATTCCCTGAGCTTGGCGGCGGTGGACATGCGGGTGGAGTCGCCCTTGTCCTTGTAGCAGCGCTTGGGATTCTCGCCAAAGGCGCACTTCATGGCGCATTCCTTTTTCACCAGCATCTTGTCCACCCTTATGCCGACCGGTTTGATGGCCGCAAAGGTGCCGCCCAGTACATTTGCGCTGCCCGGGCCTACGCACAGGCAGGTGACACCGGCCTCCCGGGCTTCCCTGAGGGCAAAGTCCATAGGCTGTATGGCGTCGATGGCCCGAAGCTGGGGGGACAGAATATCATTCATTTCATTGTAATCCTGGCCTTCATACCCGATGCCGTAGCCATCCAGGCCAATGTGGCCGTGAGCCTCCACAAAACCGGGGTATACATGAAGCCCTGCAACATCCACCACTTGCGCACCGCTTGCGTTCAGGCCGGCGCCTATGGCTTTTATCTTGCCGTTCTCCACCAGCATATCGGCAATAAAAGGCTCGGGGGTGACGGCTGTGTGAATCAGCCCGCCGCGGAATAAAAGCATACGATCATCCTTTCCAGTATAAATATGAACGCCATATGCATGCTATTGTAGCACACACGGGAGCAAATGCAAGCGTCTGTTTCCAATACCCAGGTGACCGGAAAGCCCTGGTCGTGCCGCATGGCACGAAATAACCTTGCTTTCGCAGCCGCATGCCACCGATGGAAATGAACTGAAAACATACCGATCATATAAATGCATTTCTCCATTAAATCTGCAAAATCCAGATATACAATGGATGTGAATCCGGACAAAGGGATATCCGCCATCCGTTTTCTGCGGCCGGGAAACATGCGGATCATAATATTCCCATCCACATCGTATTGACAAGCGGCGAATCTTTTTTTATACTGTTGATACACCCCACGGGGGTATAGTAATGTGAAGCGATAAAGGAGATTGGATATATGCCGGATCAATACCTTCAGCCGATGGATACGGAAAACGCCGCGATTCAGGAAACACCGCTGTGCCCCCACTGTTCCCAAAGGAAAACAGTTCGGGAGGAGAAGCTGCGCGCGGCGCTTATGAAGAGGCTCAGCTGCGTGGAAGGGCAGGTCCGCGGCATAAAGGGCATGGTGGAAAAGGATGCGTACTGCGATGATATTCTCAATCAGATAGCCGCCGTGCGGGCGGCGCTGACATCCGTAAGCAAAATGGTGCTGGAGAACCATATCCATGGCTGCCTGGTGGAGAAGATTCGTAACGGGCAGGACGAAGTGGTGGACGAACTGCTTGCAACCATAGGCCGGCTTATTTAGGCGCGGAACCATACCGGGTTTGTTACAATTCCGGCGGGGTATTCTATGCGGGAAGGGATCGCCGGCAAAGAACCTGTTTGCTCACCGGAGAAGGGATTTCAATAAGAAAACAATCGGGCGGCCGGCCGCTTCATGGCCGTTTGGAAAGGCGGAACGCATAATGAATAAAGATACAATCACCATTACCGGCATGACCTGCGCGGCCTGTGCCCAGCGTGTGGAGAAGGCGGTGGGGAGATTGCCGGGCGTATCAAGCGCCTCGGTAAATTTCGCCACCGAAAAGCTGACAGTGGAGTATGATGCCGGGGCGGCGCAAGGCTCCACAATAAAGGATGCCATTGAAAAAGCTGGCTACGGCGTGGCGGAGGAAGCGGCGGGCAGCCATGTAACCATTCCCATTGGCGGCATGACCTGCGCGGCCTGCGCCCAGCGCATTGAGAAAACGCTGGCAAAGCAGGAGGGCGTTTTGATAGCCTCGGTGAACCTGGCGACGGAGAAGGCCACCGTGACGTACGACCCGCGTAAGGTGCGCCTGTCCGCCATACGCCAGAGCATTGAAAAGCTGGGGTACAAAGCGCTGAGCGCGGAAAAGAATAACGTGGATGAGGACAGGCTGCGCAAGGAAAAGGAAATCCGCACCATGTGGACCAAGTTCATTGTGTCCGCCGTCTTCGGCATACCCCTTTTATATCTGGCCATGGCACCCATGCTGACCTTGACGAACCTGCCCATTCCCGGCTTTTTGAACCCCATGAACTATCCCCTGGTATATGCGCTGACGCAGATTTTGCTGGTGATCCCCATTGTTATTGCGGGCAACAGGTTCTACCGGGTGGGTTTCAAGGCGCTTGTAAAGCGCAGCCCCAATATGGATTCCCTGATTGCCATCGGCACCACCTCCGCCATCGGTTACAGCCTGTATTCCACCTGGCGCATCATACAGGGCGATTTCATGGCCGTTGACAGGCTGTATTTTGAGACAGCCGGCGTTATCATCACCCTGATTATGCTGGGGAAGACATTGGAGGCCGTTTCCAAGGGCAGAACTTCGGAGGCCATTAAAAAGCTGATGGGCCTGGCCCCCAAAACAGCCATCGTAATCTATGACGGCCGGGAGGTTGTGACGCCCATTGATGAGGTGGAAATCGGCGACGTCATTTTGGTGAAGCCGGGCGAGAAGATTCCCGTGGACGGCGTAGTTCTGGAAGGGAATACCGCCGTGGATGAGTCGATGCTCACCGGGGAGAGCATGCCCATTGACAAAAAGGCAGGCGACACCGTGTACGCCGCCACCATCAATGTTAACGGGCTGATCCGTTTTCAGGCAAAAAAGGTGGGTGCGGATACGGCTTTGAGCCAGATCATCAAGCTGGTGGAGGATGCCCAGGGCTCCAAAGCGCCCATTGCCAAGATGGCGGATATCGTATCCGGATACTTTGTGCCGGCCGTCTGCCTGATTGCGGTGCTCGTGTCCGCCGCGTGGCTCCTTGGAGGACAGCCGCTGGTATTCGCGCTTACGATCTTCATTTCCGTGCTGGTCATCGCCTGCCCTTGCGCTCTGGGGCTGGCCACGCCCACCGCCATCATGGTTGGCACGGGCAAGGGCGCCGAATATGGCATACTGATCAAAAGTGGTGAGGCGCTGGAGACAGCCCACAAAATAAGCACCATCGTCTTTGACAAAACAGGCACCATCACCTTGGGCAAACCGGAGGTTACGGACATCCTCCCCGCGGGCGGCATTGGCAGGGAGAAACTTTTGCAGGCGGCCGCCTCCGCGGAAAAGGGTTCGGAGCACCCTCTGGGCGCGGCCATCGTGCGGGGGGCGGAAAAAGAAGGCCTAACCCTGCTGCCGATCGAGCAGTTTGCCGCCATACCCGGCCACGGTATCGAGGTTACCATCGGCGGCGTAAAGAGTCTTATCGGCAACAGAAAGCTGATGGACGACAGGCAAATCTCCCTTCAGGAGCTGGAAACGGAATCCGACCGGCTGGCGGGTGAGGGGAAAACACCTATGTACATTGCCATGGACGGCCGGCTGGCAGGCATCATTGCCGTGGCCGATGTGGTGAAGGAAAGTAGCGCCAAGGCTATTGCAAGGCTGAATGACATGGGCATGGAGGTGGCCATGATCACCGGCGACAACCGCAAGACGGCGGAGGCTATTGCAAGGCAGGTGGGCATTAAAAGGGTGCTGGCCGAAGTGCTGCCTCAAGACAAATCAAGCGAAGTGAAAAAGCTGCAGGCCGAGGGCAAAAGGGTAGCCATGGTGGGCGACGGCATCAACGACGCCCCCGCGCTGACCCAGGCAGACATCGGCATCGCCATCGGCTCAGGCACCGATGTGGCCATGGAATCCGCTGATATCGTGCTGATGAGAAGCGACCTGATGGATGTGCCTACCGCTATCAGCCTTAGCAAGAGCACCATCCGCAACATCAGGCAAAACCTGTTCTGGGCATTCGCGTACAATACGCTGGGCATTCCAGTTGCCGCAGGCCTTTTGTACCTTTTCGGCGGACCGCTATTGAACCCCGTTATCGCGGCGGCGGCCATGGCGCTAAGCTCCGTATCGGTGCTGACCAACGCACTGCGGCTGAAACGGTTTAAGCCTTATCATACGTAATGTGTAAAATCGAAAAGGTGATGATTGGATATGATAAAAAAAGTTGGGCTTTCAGCCCTTGTCCTGGCAGGGCTGTTCGTACTGTCATCCTGTGCGCATTTGGATGTGGTGGGCAAGGACGCCGTGAATTCCTTTGAAAAGCTGATGGCGACCTCATCCGCCCTGGTATCGGAAGATGAAATGAACGGCGGCTGGTCGCTCGCCGCGCCGGATAAAAGCGCCAGGTTTATCTGGAGCCGGGATTATAGCGGGAGCCCCGTTCACGATGTGATGATAGAACTTGATGCACAGCCCTTTGTAAACGCCGGGCTGGATGTAAGCCGGCTTCCCGAAGGCATGGCCTACGGCGATATGCTCATGGTGGGAACAAAGCTTGGGAATAAAGCGATCACCTACGACGGCGAGGCGACGCCCTTCGCGTCTTTCCAAAAAATTGTTGAGCTTAGCCGGGAATCCGTCAAATATCATGCCGACCTGGACCATTACGGTGTGGACCTGTCCGGCGGAAACGCTTTTGAATGGGCGAAGGATATGAGCACCAACGACAAGGACATCGTGTTTGTTCTTGACCCAAAGGTGTTCCTGGATGCCGGTGTTGACCCCGCCAAAGTGGAGGGCTGGGCATTTGCCAGGGTCAAGACCATGGATGCAAACAGCAAGCCCATCGAAGTGGACAAATTTTTGAAACCATTCAACCTGGACTGACGGGAGGGAAAATGATGCAGACGGTATTCTTGAAAGTGGAAGGCATGTCCTGTTCCCATTGCGAAAAGGCGGTCAAAACCGCCGTAGGATCGCTGACGGGCGTCAAAAGTGTTGCTGTAAGCCTGAAGGACAAGACCGTGACCGTGGAACACGACCCGAAGAAAACTTCACTGGAGGAGATCAAGCAATCCATCTTGGATCAGGGGTACGAAATAGCGTAGGAAAGGGGCGGCGTTCAGACCATCAAAAAACCCAGGGAGGTATCGGAGGGCCGCAGCCCTCCGATACTAGATCGCAAACCAGCGACATGTGCGGTGGTTTGCGCAGGAATTTTGGAAAAATTCCTTCCTTGCCCGAGCAAACGGCCGCAAAATGGCATCGCCATTTTGCAGTGTAGCGAGGGAAAAGCTCAATAAAGTGGCGTCAGCCACTTTGTTGACACACCGCGCCGCCCGGCCTTATGGCCGGGCGGCGTTCTTTGCGTTTATTTCCGCGAAAAATAGACCAGGCCGCCGCGCATGCGGGTGGACAGGTACCATAGCTTAAGGTCAAAGCTGATTTCTTTACCCTCATCCGATGCATAGGCGGTTACGCCGGCATCGCTAAAGTCCGCCTTGGTAATAGTAATCCAGTGCCAGCCCTGTATGTTTTTCACTTTGCCCTTTGTCAGGTTCAAAAAGCCCAGGGGGCAGTCGGCCTCCAGCCCGGCCTTGACAAACGCCGTCAGATTCGGTACGGGTGGGCGGTTCTTTGCCATATTGCCGGGGACGTCAAACACATGGGGCGATAGGGTAACGCCGCGGCTCGAGGCAAAATTGACAACGCCATCGGTAAACATCTCCACATGGTTCAGCCCCATACTCCCCGGGGTGACGAATTGATATACCTCCTCCATATGCTGTGCAAAGCCGGAAAGGTTCATGGTTTCATATCTGTACAGGTCATTCAGCTCCGGGCGTGTCAAGGCCAGGTATGAGAGGATATTGGCCGCGCATGTAGGCCCGCAGCCTGCCCTTTGGTGCCACTCGCTTTGATACCACTCCTGAAAGCCGCCGAAAAACGTTTTGCCTGTCTTTTCATCCACAATGGCCAGTGCTTCGGGACGCATTATTGATACGGTCATTTTGTCTCCTTGTTTTCAATGGATCACAGTTACAGTATAACTGATTTTGGCGAAATCATCAAATATGCCAGGATGCATGCCGGGTGGTCGGCGCATATTTTCGTCAGGTCTGTTCATCTCCATCATCCGCTGTGCTATAATGGCGCTGAACGGTAACATATGCAACAAACCGGCAAGGAGAGAACCATGAAAATATTGGTCAGCGCGTGTTTGCTTGGCATCCGCTGCCGGTACGACGGATCGGGCCATTGCGACCCGCGCATGGAAAAGCTGATGGAGAAGCATTGTCTGATACCCGTCTGCCCGGAAATCTACGGCGGGCTTCCCACTCCCAGGACACCGGCGGAGCGGGTGGGTGACAAGGTGGTGAGCAAGGCGGGGGAAGATGTGACCGCCGCATTTTTGAAGGGCGCGGAGGAGACGCTGGCGCTGGCGAAGCTTTTTGGCCTAAGATACGCCCTTTTGAAGGAACGCAGCCCTTCCTGCGGCTTCGGGGAGATTTATGACGGAACGTTTCTGGGCGCGTTGACGCAAGGCGATGGCGTAACGTCGGAGCTGCTTGCCGAACACGGCATCGCCGTTTTTGGCGAATCGCGGCTTGGCGAACTGCTGGAGATATTTGGGACATGCGATGCATAAGCATGAAAATCCGGCATCTTGCCGCAAGCGGCAGTAAACCGGCAAATAAATTTGTATAGAGAACAAAAGGAGGGGAAGGTATGCCTGCTTTTACATACAAGTGTCCCGCCTGCGGCAACGCGCTGAAATACGAGCCGAACAGCGGGAATTTCGCCTGCGAATTTTGCCGGAGCACGTTTGACAAAGCGTATCTTGACAAGCTGGACGATAAGGCATACATGCAGGAAAATGCGGAAGGCGGGGAGAAGGAGCGGGGCCGGGAGGAAGGCCAGCTTCTGTATTCCTGCCCCAGCTGCGGCGCGGAACTTGTGACAAGCGATACCACCGCCGCCACCATGTGCTATTACTGCCACAATCCCGTGGTGATCGTGGGCAGACTGGAGGATGCGTTTAGGCCGGATGCGATGCTGCCCTTCAAATACGACAGGGATGGCGCCCGGGAGCGGTTCTTCAAATGGATGCGAAAAAAGAAATACGTGCCGAAGGAATTTATATCAGAGGCCAGTGTCCAGAGGCTATCCGGCGTCTATTATCCTTACTGGCTGGCGGATTATGAGGCGTCCGCCAGCTTCACCGGGGAAGGGCAGGTCGTCACCCATTCCACCACAGCCAAATATCACATTACCACCACGAAATATTACAGCGTATCCCGGGACGGGGATATTTCCTTCCGCAACCTTTCCCGCAGTGCGCTGCAAAAGGCTGACCGCAAGCTTTCCGACGGCGTGCATCCCTATCAAATGGAGGACCTGGTTGACTTTGCACCCGCCTATCTGTCGGGGTTTATGGCGGAAAAGCGGGATATTGCCAAGGACGCCATACGGGAATCCGTCGAAGCGGAGCTGCAAGGGTACGCCCAGCCGCTTATAACGTCGGGAACGCCCTATGCTTCCCTTGTTGGCTCCACCACCATGAAGCTCAAAGGGAACCGCTACCGGTACGCCCTTTTGCCGGCCTGGGTCATGACCTACAGGGGCGAGCAGGGGAAGATGTACTATTATGCCATGAACGGGCAGACGGGGGAAGTTTGCGGCGTGCTGCCGGTGGACAAAAAAAAGCTGCTGCTTCACGGCGGCGTGCTGGCTGCCCTCGTGTGCGGCATGATGCTTGCAGTATTCTATTTTTTTGTGTAGGAGGGGCGGACATGAAAAAGATTGTTGCGTGGGTTGCCCTGTGTTTTTTTCTTTTGCCCCTTTTTGCCGCTGCCGAAGCGCCGGGGCAGGATGGCCAAAGGGTGTTCGACCATGCAATGCTGTTGAGCCAAAGCGAGATAGACAGGCTGGAAAACACCATTGAGCTGCTGGGAAAGCAGTATGATATGGATTTCGTCATACTCACCTCCGGCGATGCGAAAGCGGGCAGGTCCCAGGACTTTGCCGACGACTTTTATGATGAAAACGGCTTTGGGACGGGAAGCGAAAAAAGCGGGGTTCTGTTTTTGATCGACATGAACAACCGCGTGCTTACCGTTTCCACCTCCGGCCTGATGATACGCTATATAACCGATACGCGCCTGAATACATTGCTGGAAGCGGCCTATCCCTTTCTTGCCGACGGGCAGTATGGACAGGCGGCGTATATGGCCCTGGCCCAGCTGACCGTATACCTGGAAAACGGCATACCCGGCAACCAGTACAATGAGGATGAGGAAGGCCATATTGACAGGTACGTGACGCCCAGGGCCGTGACGTTGGGGGAGGCCGCCATTGCGCTGGCGGCTGGCCTTGCGGGCGGGCTGATACTTTTTTTTTCCGTACGCCACGCCTATGCCATGAAAGGGTCGGCCTACAGATACGACCTTAATCAAAACACATCCGTCAGAATTACCGGGGCAACGGATGTGTACCTTCGGACCCAGGTCACAAGGGTGCCCAGGGCCTCCTCGAACGCCGGCGGCGGAGGCATGGGCGGGCGAAGCGGCACCCACCGGTCCTCCGGCGGGCGCATCCACGGCGGCGGCAGCGGGCGGAAGTTTTAAGGCGCGTGCATCTTTATCGCCTCTTGGCGTCGCGGGGGAAGGCATGCGGGCTGTCAGCCCCTGTTTACCAGATCGTACATCATGATTCCGGCCGCCACCGCGGCGTTTAGCGATTCCGCGCCGCCCCGCATAGGCAGTGTCAAATGATGGGTGCATTGGCCGCTGACAGCCTTGGACACGCCGCTGCCCTCGCTGCCGATCACAAGGCAAAGGCTGCCGGCCAGCCCTGTGCGCTCATAAAAGGGAGTGCCGCTCATCTCGCCCGAAAGCAGGCTGAACCCGGCCTCCCTGAGTTTAGCCAGCGCCGCCGGCAGGGAGGGGCAAACCAACGCTTTCAGCCTGAAGATGCTGCCCATGGTGGCGCGAAGGCATTTGGGGGAATAGAGGTCGGCGCATGCCTCCGACAAAAGCGCGCCGGTGAACCCCGCGGCATCCGCCGTACGCAAAATGGTGCCGACATTGCCCGGGTCCTGCACGCCGTCCAGCGCCACGACGAGCCTGCCCAGGCCGGCAAGGCCGGGCGCATCCGGCAGCGAAACCAGGGCGGCTACGCCCTGGGGCGTTTTTGTGTCACATACCGCCGAAAGGATATGGGGCGACACGGCGTACACGCCGCAGGCGGCGGCGTCTGCCAGCGCCTGATATTCCGAAAGCCTGTCCATGTCAATGAGAAGGGTTTGGGCAAGGTTCAATTGCAGGGCCTCGCCCACCATTTTGGCCCCCTCCGTCAGGTAAAGCCCCGCGGCCTGCCGGGCGGCCCTCGTTTTCAGGCTCCGCCAGAAAATGACCTTGGGGTTTTGCATGCTGGTAATGGTCTGCAATCCATCCGCCTCCATCCATGGGATATCCGCAGGGGCCGCTGCCCCGGTTCCTACCTGCCTATAACGCCTTTTTTCAGGATGACGTTGGCGTACAGCGCGCCTTCCCCGGTTTGAATGGCGGCAAACGCATGACGGCCGCGCTCATAGAAGGCAAAACGCTCTTCAAACCCGATTCGGGTTCCGGGCTCATGCTTTTCCACGATGGAACGCAGTATTGTCCAGATGGGCGGGTCGCAGGGCAGGGAGCCGGGCACCACCTGCATCAGCGTAACGGGAGCTTCCACAAAGGTGTCCAGGGGGAAAAGCTGCAAAATGGCGTCAAGAAGGCCGGGAACGGTATGACCGTCGCAACGGATGCATTTTTTGCCTATGGCGGCGGCGGGGAAGCTGCCGTCCCCGATGACGATCTCATCCCCATGGCCCATTTCCGCCAGGGTTTTCAATAGCTCCGGCGAAAGCAGCGGCGAAATGCCCTTGAGCATACAAAGACTCCTCTCTTGCCGGGGCGGCGCCCCGGATGCATTTGTAGTATAGCAAAGGCGGATGGAAATGGAAAGCCGTTTTTGCCCTACAAGACCTTCGCAAGATTTTGCAGAAAACGCGGGAGGATTATGTGGTACGGGTTTTGAACATGTAAAGTATAAAATACGTGTTTTGTGAAAGGAAGAAGTAAATATGTCCGGGCTATTGTTCCCACGTACCCTGGTGGGCGGCGTGTCGCTGCCGCGCATGATTATCGGAACCAACTGGATTCTGGGATACAGCCATACCAGCGCCGCCGCCGACGGACAGATCAAAAGCCGCTATGATACAAAGGAAGCCGTTGCCGGATTGCTGGAAACCTATCTCACGGCGGGCATCGACGCCATCATGTGCCCCCTGGCCGGCAGCGATGCTTTTTTGGGCGGCATCCGCCTTGCCCAGGAACGCACGGGGAAAAGGCTGATTATTATCGACACGCCCATACTGAATGTGGATGACAGTCCGGCGGCGAGAGCGGAGGCCCGGCAGTCGATTGAAACCTCCAAAAAACTTGGGGCCACCTTCTGCCTGCCCCACCACTACTGCGCGGAGCAGCTTGTAAACAAAAACAGGCGCACCATGGACCGGCTGCCGGACTACCTTGCCATGATCAGGGAAGCCGGCATGATTCCCGGCCTGTCGGCCCACATGCCGGAGCTGATCGTGTATTCGGATTTGAATGAAT
>JAEWNM010000285.1 GCA_023392755.1 Bacillota bacterium | reverse complement strand
TCCTTTCTTGTTGGTACGGCCACAGTATAGCGGTATTTGGGCCGGTTGCGCCACCTACTCTGCTTTTCATTGACGCAACTTTTGGTTGCAAAACCATTATAATTTCAATAGAATGCAGGTTTTTGCCCATTTTGTGCCATTTAATACATATCCTCACCGGGGTTCCACAAATGGCGCTTCATATCCACACGGCCGTCGTTCAAAAAGGAAACGCCTTCCGCCAGAAGCAAATCCCGCTGTTCAGAATATCCCGGCGCGCAGCATCCCTTCGCGTTGACGACCCGATGGCAGGGGATATGCCGGCCTTCCATCGCATGGGCCATCGCCTGGCCTGCCAACCGTCCACCCCGGGGGGCGCCCGCCAGAAAAGCCAACTGCCCGTAGGTGGCTACCCGGCCAAAGGGTATGCGGGCGGCCATCGCGTATATGCGCTCATACCATTCTGCTCTTGTCATAGGTTTTCCTTCATTTGCATCCCTCAAAACGCCCCGGGCTGGGTAAAGGCTTACTGCTTGGCATTGCGCCTGGACAGCGCGATATCATCAAGGCCGTCTGACAAATGGATGGTTCCATCCAGCATAACCCATAACGCGTCAACGCCGGGCAGGCCTTCAATCAGCGCGCGGCCCTGCTCATAGGGCATCATAAACAGCGTGGTCGACAGAAAATCGGCCATTTTCGAATCCTCCGTCACAATGGTGACGGAGGCCATGTGCCGGGCCGGGAAGAGCGTATAGGGATCGATGAGGTGGTGATAGCGCGTACCGTCCACCTCGTAATACCGCTCGTTGATGCCGCTGGTGACAACGCTCATGTCGCGAAGGAGCAGCGTTTCCACCGTGGGCGCATCGGAATAGGCCGAGGAAAACGGGTCCTGGATGCCCACGCCCCAGGCGTCGCGCCCGTCCAGGGGTTTGTCGCCGGCACGGACGTTTCCCCCCGCGTTGATGGTGAAGGATGGCATGGGAGAGGATAGCAGGAGCTGTGCCGCCGATTCCGCGGCATACCCCTTGGCCACCGCGCCCACATCCAGGGACAGGCCGGGGTCTTCAAAAAATACGGTGCTGTTTTCCTCGTCCAGGATCACTTTTTCCATATTTGTATGGGCTGCCGCGGCATAAAGCTCCTCAAGCGCCGGAACCGCGGCGCCGTCCGGATCGTTTTCCGCCGCATCCCTGTAGTCGTGCCATATGTTCAGCACGCTGCCCAGGGCGATATTCGTCGTTCCGGGATATTTTTGCTGCATCTCCCGGCAGAAAACAAGCACTTCCATCAGCTCCGGCGCCACTTTCACAGGCGCCTCCGCCGCTTTTTGGTTGACGGTATACAGGTTATTGATGCCCGCGTAGGCGTTGTATTTGTCAAACAGGCTGTGAAGGTATACAAAGCGATTCTGCACCGCCTGAAATGCGCTGTCGAATGTTTCCTGATCCGGGGCGTAGCCTATCAGCGAGACCACGGTATCGAAGGTGTTGAAAAAATGGGCGGTAAAGCGCCGCGGCTCGGTAGCCTTTGCATTGGGGAGGAGTACGAATACCGGTATGAGCAATGCCGCAAGCAAAATGCGCAGGACTTTTTTCATGCTGCCTCCTTGGCACGGATGATGTTTACCCCAGCATTATACCACAAAATCCGGCTGCCCACGGCAAAGCCGTGGGCAGATCTGTGTATCAACAAAGTGGCTGTCGCCACTTTGTTGAGTTTTTCCCTCGCTACACTGCAAAAGGCTACGCCTTTTGCGGCCGTTTGCTCGGGCAAGGAAGGAATTTTTCAAAATTCCTTCGCAAACCATCGCACATGTCGCTGGTTTGCGATCTAGAATCGGAGGACTTCGGCCCTCCGATTCCTCCCTGGGTTTTTCGATAGTCTGGCTGCCCACGGCAAAGCCGTGGGCAGCATTGTAGCTTTTGTATTGTCCGGTGAAAATGAAAACTTATTTTGCGGTGGCGGCGGCGTAGGCCTTCTCCAGCGCTTCGATCAGCTCCACCAGATGGATGGTTGCGCCGGCCTTCAGGTCTTCGGCCACAGCGCTGTTTTTGTCTTCGCTGACGCCGGCCAGCACCTGCTCCAGCGTTTTGCCGGTGCAGAAGGTGATGAGGGCATCAATCTGTTCGTTCCATTCCTTGCCGATGGGGGAAGCCTTCTTCATGCCATAAGCTTCTTTTTTCTCATACTTGCTGGGGAATTCGCCGGCCATATCGGCGGTGATTTCGCCCTTGGCGTTGAAGCCGACCTTGGTCTGGGCAACATCGAACAAAATTGCGGTAATGACGCCTTTGTCATCCACCATAACGGTGCAGATAGCGGTATCCACCTGACCTACGCCGTCGGCTTCCGCCGTGGCGGCCTTGGAGGAGCCGATGCCGGTGACAACGCCCAAACCGAGCGTATCGGCCATGGCACCTGAGATAACGGTTAAGGACAGAACAAGGGCAAGCGCAAGGACCAGCAGCTTCTTCATGGAAGCACACCCCTTTCAATTATCGGAGCCATACGCTCCATATCCTGTCCACATGATACACTATCGTTATTTATATATCAAGTAGATTGTGAATATTTTTATGAATGAATCTCCTTTTTATCCAGCTCGGCTTGCAATAATTCCTGAAGCTTCACCGGGTTGGCTTTGCCCTGGGTAAGGGCCATGGCCTGGCCCATCAGCGCCTTCGCCATGGTGATTTTGCCCTTTTGGTAACCCTCCAGCATTTTCGGATTCTTTGCAACAGCCTCTTTCACGGCCAGGAGCAGAACATCCGGGTCGCTTAGCTGATACAGGCCCTGCTCACGGATGATGGCTTCGGGATCGCGGTCCTGCTCCCATAGCAGCGTCAATACCCTTTTGCCCGCGGAGGAATTGACCTGCCCTTCCTCAATCAGGTCGGCCAGCCTGGCCAAATGGGCGGGAAGGATGGGAATAACGGTGCTTTCCGGCGGCAGCAGGCGGAAGATTTCGGTAATGAGCAGGTTGCATAGGGTGACGGGCGCATGGGTCAACCGGGCGGCTTGCTCAAAATAGTCGGCGATTTCCTTTTGCCCGGTCAGTTGCTCGGCACCATAGGCGGATAGGCCAAAATGGCGCATGTACGCTTCCTTGCGCGCATCCGGCAGGGCGGGTATCTCACGCATCAGCGCCTCCACCCGGCCCGGCGGCGTTTCAATGGGCATCAGGTCGGGGTCGGGGAAGTAGCGGTAGTCGTTGGCGTCTTCCTTGCGGCGCATGGAATAGGTCTGCCCTGTTGCCTGGTCAAAGCGGCGCGTCTCCTGTATGATCTTTTCTCCCTTTTCCACGGCTTCCACCTGGCGGATGTACTCCTGCTCGATGGCTTTGACAACAGACGCAAAGGAGTTCAGGTTCTTCATTTCCGTACGGGTGCCAAGGGCTGCTTCGCCCCTTTTGCGCACCGACAGGTTCACGTCGCAGCGCAACGACCCTTCGTTCATCCGACAGTCGGAAATGCCGGTATAGGAGATTACTGCCTTGAGCTTTTGCAGATAGGCGGCCGCCTCTTTGGCGGAGCGGATATCCGGCTCGGAGACGATCTCGATCAACGGCACGCCGCAGCGGTTGCAGTCCACCAGCGTTCCGCGCTTGTCGTCGTGGATCAGCTTGCCGGCATCCTCCTCGATATGGATGCGGGTGATGCCGATTGTTTTCTGCCCCTCCGGCGTTTCGATAAGAAGGCGGCCATGGTGGCACAGCGGCAGGTCGTATTGTGAAATCTGATACGCCTTGGGCAGGTCGGGATAGAAGTAGTTTTTCCTGTCCTGCTTTGAATATGGCTCGATTTGACAGTTGGTGGCCAGGCCGGCCTTGATGGCAAAGTCAACCACCTGGCCGTTTAAAACAGGCAGCGTGCCGGGCATGCCCATGCATACCGGGCAGCACTGGGTGTTGGGGGCCGCGCCGAATTCCGTGGGGCAGGAGCAGAAAATTTTCGATTTTGTTTTCAGCTCCACGTGCACTTCCAGGCCGATGACCATTTCATAATCCTTCAGCATCAAAGCGGCACCTCCTTGAAGGCGTGGCGGTTTTCCTGTTCATAGGCGTTGGCGATGCGGTATAGAAGCGGTTCGGAAAAGGGCCGGCCCGTCAGCTGCATGCCAATGGGCAGACCATGCTCATCGGCCCCGCAGGGAACCGACAGCGCAGGCAGCCCGGCAATGCTCACCGGCACGGTATAAATGTCGCCCAGGTACATTTCCAGCGGGTTTTGCGTCTTCTCCCCGATTTTATAGGCCGTGGTGGGGGCCACCGGGGATAAAACCGCCTGGCAGGAGGCGAATATGTTCGCGTATTCTTCCATGATCCTGGTGCGCACCTGCAGGGCTTTTTTGTAGTAGGCGTCAAAGTAACCGGCGCTTAGGGCAAAGGTGCCCAGCATGATGCGGCGTTTCACCTCCGGGCCAAAGCCTTGGCTGCGGGTTTTGATATACAGGTCGTTCAAATCTTCGTATTCCTCCGCCCTGAAGCCGTAGCGTACCCCGTCGAACCTGGCCAGGTTGGAGGAGGCTTCGGCGGAGGAGATAACGTAATAGGCGGGCAGCGCGTATTTCAGCGTGGGCAGGGAGACTTCCACGATTTCCGCGCCCTGGGCCGCATACCATTTGGCCGCCCCTTCCACCGCGGATTTCACGGAACGGTGGAGCCCTTCCCCGAAAAACTCCCTGGGCATGGCGATGCGCAGGCCCTTGACGCCTTTTGCAAGATCCGACGTATAATCGGGATATTCTCTGTCCACGGAGGTGGAATCCCTGCCGTCGTGGCCGCACAGCGCGTTTAGCACCAGTGCGGAGTCCGCCGTCGTTTTTGTCAGCGGGCCGATCTGGTCCAGCGAGGAGGCAAAGGCAATCAGGCCATACCTGGATACAGACCCGTAGGTGGGCTTCATGCCCACTACGCCGCAGAAGGAAGCGGGCTGGCGGATGGAGCCGCCGGTATCCGAACCCAGGGTGAAAGCTGCTTCGTTTGCCGCCACCGCCGCCGCCGCCCCGCCGGAGGAACCGCCGGGCACGCGGG
The DNA here is from genome assembly GCA_023392755.1 of Bacillota bacterium. Lineage (GTDB taxonomy): Bacteria > Bacillota > Clostridia > Christensenellales > Aristaeellaceae > JAEWAH01. The sequence continues at coordinate 4,008 of JAEWNM010000285.1, read as the reverse complement.
ACAAATCCCTGGGGTTGCGGGTGATTTTGACGCTGGAGTTTTCGGTGCTGGAGCCCATGGCGAACTCGTCCATGTTCATTTTGCCAAGCAAAACGCATCCTGCGTCCAGAAGATTTTTGTAGGCTGTGGCGTCATAGGCCGGCACAAAGCTTTCAAGGATGCGGCTGGCGCAGGTTGTTTTGATGCCCTTGGTGCAAATGTTGTCCTTGATGCCCATGGGCACGCCGGCCAGGGGCGGCAAATCTTCCCCCGCCAGGCGGCGGCGATCGATGTCTTCCGCGGCTTTCAGCGCCGCCTCCGTAATGACGGTGATGTACGCGCCTACCCGCGGCTCCGCCTTTTCCGTGCGGCTTATATAGGCCTTTACGGCTTCCCTGGAGGAGACTGCCTTTGTTTTCAGCAGATTCGCCAATTCCGTTACGCCCATTCGGGTGATGTCACTCATAAGCTCACTCCTTACTCCACCGTTCGCGGAACAGTGATGAAGCCCTCGTCCCGGGTGGGGGCGCTTTGCAAAAGCGTGTCGCGGTCAAATGCCGTCATGGGGATATCCTCCCGGAATACGTTGCTCACCGCCACCACATGGGCGGTGATGGGCACGTTTTCCGTATCCACCTCCGACAGCTGGTCCGCAAAGGCGATGATGGCCTGCAGTTCGCCCCCCATGCGCTTTTGCTCCTCCGGGTTAAGATGCAGCTTGGCCAGGGCTGCCACCTGTTCCACCTGAATTTGTGGTATGGCGGCTTTTTGCCTGGTGGATGTTTCCTCCCCTTTGGAAACCCCAAGCTTCAATATATCCAATTGTGCCTGGTCCACAAAATCGGGGGCCTGGGTCATCAGGCAGGAGGCGTCCTTCGTTTTGGGGAAGGCGATTACATCCCGTAGGGAGTCGGCTCCCAGAAGCAGCATCACCAGCCGGTCCAGCCCGAAGGCGAACCCGCCGTGAGGCGGCGTGCCATACTGGAACGCCTTGAGCAAAAAGCCGAAGCGCCTTTCCGACTCCTCCCTGGTAAAGCCCAATGCCTCGAACATCTTCTCCTGCACATCCCTTTGATGGATGCGGATGGAGCCGCTGCCCAGCTCTACGCCGTTTAGCACCACGTCGTACGCCTGGGCACGCACGCGGCCGGGATCGCTGGTTAGATAGGGGAGGTCCTCCAAATGAGGCATGGTGAAGGGGTGATGGGAGGCTACAAAGCGGTTTTCCTCCTCGGAATACTCAAACTCCGGAAAATCCGTAACAAAAAGAAACTGGAAGTCATCCTTGGGGCGAAGGCCCAGCATATCCCCCACGATGAGGCGCAGGCCGCACAGCACGCGGCAGACAGTTTGAAACTTGTCGGCGCAAAAGAGGATGAAATCGCCGGGTTTGGCGTCCATTTTGTCAAGCAGTGCGTTAAATTCCGCCTGGGTGAAATATTTTTGCAGTATGGAGTTGATTTCGCCGTTTTCCCGGATCAGTATCCAGGCCATGCCCTTCGCGCCCAGGGAAACAGCCTTGTCCGTCAATTCCTCAATGGTGCTTCTGGCAAACCTTTCCCCGCAGCCCTTGCAGTTGATGGCCCGCACCAGCCCGCCCTTTTCCGCCGCCTGCCGGAAAACGGCAAAGGAGCAGGTTTTCACAAGGTCTGTCAAATCCACGATGGGCATGGAAAACCGCAGGTCCGGCTTGTCGCAGCCATAGCGGTCCATGGCCTCCTGCCAGGTCATGCGCAAAAAGGGGTGGGGAATCTCCCGGCCCATGACAGCCTTGAAAACATAGGTAAACAGCTTGTCAAGGTGCGCCAAAACGTCCTCCTGGTCTACAAAGGACATTTCCATATCCACCTGGGTAAACTCCGGCTGGCGGTCGGCCCGCAAATCCTCATCCCGGAAGCAGCGCGCCACCTGATAATACTTGTCAACGCCGCCCACCATCAAAAGCTGCTTGAAGATTTGCGGGCTTTGGGGCAGCGCGTAGAATGTGCCGGGGTGCACACGGCTGGGCACCAGGTAATCCCGTGCCCCCTCCGGGGTGGATTTGGTGAGGATAGGCGTTTCCACCTGTATAAACCCGTCGGCCTGCAGGTAATCCTCCGCGGCCTTTTGCGTAAGATTCCGGAGCTTCAGGGCATTGAGCATGGCAGGCCTTCGTATGTCTAAAAAGCGGTACTGCAAACGCAGCTCCTCCCGCACCTTCGTATCCTCCTCCAAGGAGAAGGGCAAGGGCTTGGCGACGGAGAGGATTTCCAGCGATTCGGCCTTCTGTTCCACCGTGCCGGTTGCTATTTTGGGGTTCACCGTTTCCGCGTCCCTGAGCCGGATAGGGCCGGTGACGGCAATCACCGACTGCATGCGCAAGCCTTCCGCCATTTGGAAGTGTTCCGATGACACATTGCGTGCGTCGAACACCACCTGCAAAACACCTTCCCTGTCCCGCAAATCAATGAACAATACGCCGCCCATGTCCCGCTTGCTTACTACCCAGCCCGCGCAGGTCACGGATTGCCCGATGTGCTCTTCCCTAAGGGCTCCACAGTAATGCGTGCGTTTCAATTGCTTTTCCTCCCCTGGCTCAAGCCGGAACACCATTTGGGTATAAAAAAACATCCCCCATCCCTTGCTCGGGACGAAAGATGTGATCTTGCGCGGTGCCACCCCACTGGGCCATAGGCCCACTCATCAGCAACAGGCCGGATGACCGGCGGATTGCCTCCGGCGAAAACGGGCCGGCCCCGTCCAAGTCTACTCGGCGTGCGCCTTTCGGTTGGCTGCTCAAGGCTGTTCTTCCCCGGAAGCTCCGTGCCGCCCTTTCACCTTGCGGCGGCTCTCTTGAACGGAAACATCCCGGCTACTCTTCCTCTCATCGCAATGAAGCCAAAGCTTCTATGAAGATTTGATGGTATTATACCCGCAAACACTGGCCGTGTCAACGGCAAGTGTTTCAAAAAACAGTGTCAATACAGCAAATCAGCCACTGTTTACCTTGCGGGCATGTCCCGATTTTTCTCAAAAAGCGCTTCCAGCGCCGCAGCAAAGGTACCGTCCTGCGCGCTGTCCCGCTTTTTGGGGCCTTTGACACGCCCCCCGGCCCGCAGGCGTTTTTTGACTTCGTGGCGCTGATTTAAAAGCGGCAGCATATTCTCTTCGGTATACATAAGCCCGTCCTGGCGCAGCGCATACGCGCCCTTGGAAAGGCACATGGCGGCCAGGCCGTAATCCTGGGTGATGACCACATCCCCCGGCCCGGCGCGGTTCAAAAGCGCGAAGTCCGCGCTGTCCGCCCCGCGCATCACCGTCACCACCTGCGCATCCTGCCTTGAAAATTCATGGGCGCTGTCGCAAAAAAGCACCGCCTGAACATGAAACTTCCGGGCGATGCGCAAAGCGATGTCCGTTACGGGGCAGCCATCGGCGTCAATGAGCAGGTTCATGGTTTTCATCCCTCCTGCATAGAATGCCCCATCACGGAAAGGAGCATAGGTATGGACGATGCGTGCCATTTTTTTCCCGGCGGCAACACCAGCCAGGGGTTTTTCAGCCGGTTTGCACATATCCTGCCCAGGGAAAAGGTTCGCCGCAAGATCATAATAAAGGGCGGACCGGGCGTGGGCAAAAGCACGCTTATGCGCCGCACGGCAGAGCATTTGCGGCAAATGCGGCAGGAGGTGGAGCTGTTCCATTGCACCAGCGATCCTGACAGCCTGGACGGGATTGCGGCGCCAGGCCTTGGCTTCGCCCTCATTGACGGCACCGCGCCCCATGTGATGGACCCTGTGCTGCCCGGCGCGGAGGATGGCATTTTGAATCTGGGCGAATGCCTGAATGAGGAACAATTGGAAAGAAGCCGCCGCCTCATCCGTGACGCGATGGAGGAGATTTCCAGGTGCTTTTTGCGTGCCTACGATTACCTTGGGGCCGCTGCGCCGCTGCTTAGCGGCAGCACCAGGGAGTGGCGGTAGCGCACGTCTCCCGGCGCTATGGAGGCCCTGGCCAGGACGATGGCGGAGAAATGGCTGCCCCCCGGCG
>JAEWNM010000281.1 GCA_023392755.1 Bacillota bacterium | reverse complement strand
GTGCACACCCTCACCCATCCCCACCTGGAAAGCCTGTCAAGGGACGACGTGCTGGCGGAAGTGCTGGGCGACAAAAAGGCGCTTGCCGCCATGTTCGGCACGCCCGTTACGGGCATGGCCTATCCCTTCGGTACATATTCCGATCTGGTGGCGGACGTACTTAAACAAAGCGGCATCGCCTACTCCCGCACGGTGGAAGCTTCTTTGGGGTTTGATGTTTCAAATGACCTGCTGCGTTTGAAGCCCACCTGCCACCACGACCATCCGAAGGTTTTTGAACTGGCGGAGGCCTTTTTGAAGGATGAAAGCGATAAGCCGCTTCTGTTTTACATCTGGGGCCACAGCTACGAGTTTGACCAGAAGGGCAACTGGGCGCGGATGGAGGACCTGCTGGCGCTGCTTGCTGGCCGTGAGGATGTGTTCTACGGAACCAACGGGCAGGTATTGCTGTAAATGCCGGCCGGCGCATTGCACCGTCACCGGTTTATACTGCAAGGGGGACTGTCAACACAAGCAAAAATGCCGTTCATAGGAGCGGCATTTTTGCGGCTGCGGGGTTTTTCAACAGGGCTTATTTTACCTGCCTTGTCGCAAGGCCGTACGGCGCGAGGGGTATCTCAAGCAGGCCGCCGGGCGTCAGCACGCGGGAGGTTTGCGCATCGCCGCTCATGTTGATTGCCGCCAGCTTGCCGGTGGCGGGATAATAGGCGCATTCCGTATACGGGTTGTCGGTGATGTAAAACTGCCCGCCGTCAAGGTTTGCGGCGTACAGCAGCAGGTTTTGCAAAAACCGCGCGGCCTTTGGATCTTGCCTGAAGGAAGTCAAATAAATCCCCTTGCCTTTGCCAAACGCGTTCACCGTTAACACGGGCACGCCATTGTCCTCCGCCAGCACCCTGGCGTTACCGTCGGTAAGGTACAGGTTTTCCTTGCGCGCAGGGTGCGCGTCACCCGCCGGGAGGCCGGCCTGCGGCGCAACATCATAGGCCCAGCGGCCATGGCAGACCTTTTCGCCCGTATCCAGGTCAACCCCCAGCACATGGGCCATGCGCAGATACGTATCCCCGCCGGGAAGGGCCGAGGGCTCGTTGACGCCGATGAACGTGCCGCCTTCATGCACCCACCTGGTAAGCGCTTCCGTTACCCGGCTGTCGCCCCATTCCTCCCCGCCGCTCCAGGCGGTGCCGGCCGCGCCGGCGTTGATAACCGCCTGCACGTCTTGCAGCGCCCCGGCCTTCACATCCTCAAAGCTCAAAAAGCTCACCTTTACCGGCAGGCCCGAAAGCGCCTCGTTGATGTGGATGAGATCATGCTTGTCCGTTTCGTGGAAATGGCCGGAAAGCGACCAGGAGCGCAGGCTGCCCATGGCATGCAAAACCGCCACGTGCACAGGCAGTGTATAAGGCTCCCCGCCTTCGTGCAGCGCCTTTATTTCCCGAAACTCGTTGGCCAGGGCTTCGATATAATCGCAAAAGTCGGGAAAATCCCGGGTCAGGTGCAGGTATCCGCCCAGGCCGATCCGCTGCACCGGGGCGCGCAGCAGTGCCCTGCGCACCGATATCCAATATTTTTTTGCGTCCTGTGTGGGGTTGCCGCCGGGCATAAAGGTAGGCGCGCCGCTTAAGCCCACCGGGAACAGATAGGGGTGCAGCCTGAGCTCATGGGTTTCAACAGGCACGTGGGCGCACAGCCTTGCCTCAAACCCCGAAAACACGCACTTGATCAGCCCGTCGAAGCCAATTTGAGAAAACCGCTCGCCATAGGGCTCCATGCCCACCCAGCTGTCGTCGTAGAACACATACGCCTTTTTCCCGTGGCGGTGAACCACATCCACCAGCTTTTTTCCAAAGCTTGCCACAAAGGCGTGGATAAAGGCCATATAGTCCCGCTTTTGTGCCGTGGGCGGCCAGTGGGTGACCTGGAAGTTGCCCTTGTTTACAAAATCCTCCGCAGTGAGGGAATAGCCCGTCTCCTCCTTGAACTGCATAAGGGCCAGAGGGCTGACCGTGTTGTCGTAGGAAGCCCAGTCGGAAAACAGAATTTTGTTGCGCTGGTCTCCGCCCCAGATGAAGGCAAAGTTGTAAAACAGCGACGTGAAGCGCACCACATCCACCTGCTGGTGCTCCCCGCACCAGTTGTCCAGCCAGGCAAGCAGGTATTCCTGCACCTCGGGGTGCCTGGGGTCAAGCTGCGTCAGGTGCTCGCTGGTCCAGTGGTTGGTGGTGTGGTTGTACATGTTGATTTCTTCCCACACGCGAAAGGCCAGAAAGCTGACGGTGTAGCGCCGCCAGGGCGTAACGCCCCGAACCGTAACCGTCCGGGTATTAGGGTTATAAGCCCAGTTCGCCTCCGGCACAGGCACGCCTGCGGTGCGGTCGTACACCTGCCAGAAGGCCATGGCCTCCGGGGAGGCGTTTATGGAAAACTGCTCCTGAAAGTACCGCTCCATAAGGGGGATATCCACGGTATCGCCTGTGGCTGTTATGGGATTGGTTATCAAAAATATCTGCTGCTGGGTGTGGGGGTGCTGGCGCGCCCACTCGTTATGGTCCCTGATAATGCAAAGGGTGGCATAAATATCATAGCCGGCGTTCAATATTTGAGGTGAAAGTCTGGTGCCGTCGCTGTCGCGGATTACATCGGCACCCCACTTTTTCGCCAGTTCAAGCGTCAAATCCTCATAGCCCGATTCCCCCGGAAGCGTAAAACCGCCTGTTTGCCCGTCCATAAAGTATTCATCCCCTGTTCTGTGCCAATGCGGCAATTAAAAATAGTAAAGCGAGGCCCTGGCCCCAGCCCTGCATCCAATCCCTGGAGATATTTCTGTAGCCGCTCAGATCGTTCATGACGGCCGTGCCGCCCGATACGTTTTCAAGCCGGCCATCCGGGGTGATGTTGTCCATAATGCCGGACAGGGCCTTTTGCACATACCTGGTGTGCAGCGGGTTGTTGTTTACGATCATGGCCGCGGCAATGCCGCAGCTTGCGCTTAACTCCTCATAGCTTTCGCCGTCGTCAAGCACGGTGCGCCACAGCCCGTTTTCCGTTTGCAGGGCTTTTAAGCCCGCCAGCTGGTCGCGCAGCGAACAGTCCACATCCATAAAGGGCGGATACAAATAAGGCTTGGGAAGCCGCACCTTCACCTGGGACATGGTATAGGCGGCCCATGCGTTGGCCCGAGCCCAGAAAAACCCCGACATGTGATTCTTTTGAATATGGTCGTAGCCGTGGTACCAAAGCCCGGAGGCCTTGTCCTGCAGGTAACGGATATGCCAGTAATACTGGGCAAGCGCGTCATCCACCATCTCCTTTTTATCCAAAATGACACCGGCGCGCAAAAGGAACATGGCCGCCATAAACAGCGTGTCGGCCCAGGCCTGCTCCGGAAAGTCGTTGTTGACGGATACCGTGTGCTGCAAAACGCCCTGGGCAAAGCGCGGCGCGCTGTGCGTAAGGTAATCCACCTTTTGCATGGCGATATCCATGTATTTTTGCTCCCCCGTAGCCTGATAAAGCGTCAGAAGGCAGTGGCCCATGGCGCAGGTGTTCACCGTAGGCGGGGGCAGGCCCAGGGAAATGTGCTCATCCACCCTTGATTTGAGCAGGTCAAGGTATTCCGCGCTGCCGGTAAACGTGCAGGCTTCGGCCACGCCGCAATAGGCCACGCCGCAGGGCCAGTCCCAGGTGAGGTCCATCTCCATGGTTTTGCGGACCACCGCGTCCACAACGGATAGCAGCTTTTCCCTGTCCAGCGTCAGCTTCATATGGAGGCCTCCCGGCTTATTGATATGGATCAAAACGGCATGCGCGGCTGCGGATACGGCGGGTGTTTCGCAGCCTTTGCAAATGTTGGGGATGCCCTCCGAGAAAGCAGGGAGGGCATCCCGATGCGATTGCTTTTTGCCCGGCTATTTGGCGGCGGGCAGCTTGGTGGTATTGCCGGCCTGATAGGCGGCAAGCCGCTCGTCGATGATCTGCTGGTAGCCGGCATCCAGGAACTTCTGGCTCAATTCCTTGTACAGGGCGTCAAACTCCTCGGGCAGGCACTTGGTGAGGGCGACGCTGTATTCCTGGTACAGGCTGAGCAGCGTGGCGCTGAATTCGCTCTCCGACGCGATGGGCACGGAGAACACCGGGTCGGAATACGCCCAGCCGTTGTCGGCGATTTCCTTCAGGGCGTAGTAGTTGTCGGTCAATTCCTTTGTGAAATCCTGGGGAATGCCCTTGGGCGTCATGGCGGCGATGGTCTGCTCGATGGTGCCGGTCTTCTTCACGGCGTGCACGATGCAGGCCATGTCGATGTTCATGTTGTGGTTGAGCATTTCAGTGCGGGTGTAATCGCCGTTGACAACGGGCAGGCCGCTTGCGTCCAGGGTATAGGTCACGCCCTCGATGCCGTTTTCCAGCACGAACAGCGTCTCAGGCTGGCTCATCCACTCCATGTACATCCAGGCGGCCTTCAATTGCTCGGGCGTGGCCAGGGAGCTGAAGCCCACAATCATGCCGAAGGGATTGTCGGCGCGGATTTGGGGATAGTCGGTAACGCCGGGCTCCACTACCTGGTAGGCGTTAACAACGGCCAGCTTGGCATCGGGGTTTTGCTTGTAGAAGGCTACCATCCAGTCCACATTGGCGGACATATAGCCGCCGTAGATGAGCTTCTTGCCGTTGATGAAGTCGGTTTGCCACTGGCTGGCGCCGCCGCCGGCCACGTCGGCCGTATCCAGGTCGTATTCCTTGGAGAAGAAGTTCATGTTGAACTCGGCGTTTTGCCGCTTGAGCAGCTTGTAGGTGGGCTCCCAGCTTAAGCTGGGGGAGCCCAGGCTGGAATGCATGGCCCACTCCGCCTCATCCACGGGAAAATCGCGGAAGGCAAAGTTCTGCACATAGGCGGCCTTGGGCAGCGACAGGCCGATGGGGTTTTCGGCAAGGCCGGCTTCCTGCACCGCCTTGACGGCCTTCACATAATCGCCATAGTTTCTGGGAAGCTCAAGGCCCAGTTGATCCAGCCAATCCTTGCGGATGAAGTTGGCGTAGGTGTAGGTGGTTTTGTAGTAGGGCCGCTCGGACAAAACGAAGTAGGCTTTGCCGTTGAGGCTGGTGTAGCCCAGCTGGCCGTTGTCCACCATCGCCTTGTAGTAGGTGGGGGCCACCTTGGCAAACTCGTTGATGTCAATCTCCTGCATGGCCCCGTCGCTGGCCCACTGGGCCACCTTGGGGTAGTCGTACTCCATGAGGATGGTGGGCGTTTCGCCGCCGGCGATGAGCAGGCTGTACTTGGTCAT
>JAEWNM010000256.1 GCA_023392755.1 Bacillota bacterium | reverse complement strand
ACCTGACGCTCGCCGAGGGGAAAGGCTCCCTTATAACAGATGACGCGGGCAATACGTACATCGACCTGGGTACGGGCATCGCCGTCAATATATTTGGCGTGGCCGATGAAATATGGCAGCAGGCGGTAACGGAGCAAATGGCCCGCCTGCCTCACGCCTGCAATCTGTACTACACCTCGCCCCAGGCGGAGCTGGCAAAGCTGCTTTGCGAAAAGACGGGCATGAAAAAGGTGTTTTTCGGCAACTCGGGGGCAGAGGCCAACGAATGCGCCATCAAGGTGGCCCGCAAGTATGCCTATGACACCAAAGGCGATGAAAGCCCTGTGATCGTGACGCTGGCGGGTAGCTTTCACGGCCGCACCATCACCACGCTATCCGCTACGGGCCAGGAAGGATTCCATAAGTATTTCGGCCCATTCACTCCGGGCTTTGTGTATGTGGAACCGGATGATTTTTCCGGGATGGCGGCGGCCCTTGAAAACCCCAAGGTCTGCGCCGTGATGCTGGAAATGGTGCAGGGGGAGGGCGGAATTCGCGTTCTTGACAAGGAATATGTTAAGAAGGTGGCAGCGCTTTGCCGGGATAAGGGTGTGCTGCTGCTGGTGGATGAGGTGCAAACGGGCAACGGGCGCACAGGGGAACTGTACGCCTATATGCATTACGGCATTTCCCCCGATGTTGTGTCCACCGCCAAGGGTCTGGGGGGCGGGTTGCCCATAGGGGCCTGCCTGATGAATGAAAAAACCGCCGGTGTGCTCTCCTCCGGCACCCACGGTTCCACCTTTGGTGGCAATCCCGTGTGCGCTGCCGGAGCCCTGAGCATTGTAAAGCGTTTGGACGGTTCGCTGATGCAGGGTGTACGGGAAAAAAGCGCATATATAATGAAGGCGCTTGAAAACGCGCCTGGTGTGAAAAACGTAAGCGGCCTTGGCCTGATGCTGGGGGTCGAGACGGAAAAGCCGGCCAGGGATGTGGTGGCCGCCTGTCAGGAAAAAGGCGTGCTTGTACTGACAGCCAAGCATAAGGTGCGGTTGCTGCCCGCGTTGAATATTCCCATGGAGCTGCTCATGCAAGGCATTGAGATATTGAAGGAGGCGTTGATACCATGAACCATTTGCTGAAGCTGTCTGATCTTACCGCTGATGAAATTCTGGACATTTTGAATCTGGCTGACCAGCTGAAATATGAAAAGGCCCACGGCATCGCCCACAAATATCTGAAGGACAAAACGCTGGGCATGATCTTCCAAAAGGCTTCCACCCGCACCAGGGTGTCCTTTGAGGTGGGTATGTTTGAGCTGGGGGGCTATGCGCTGTTTCTTTCCTCCAACGACCTTCAAATCGGCCGGGGCGAGCCGGTGCAGGATACGGCCAGGGTGCTGTCACGGTATCTGGACGCCATCATGATCCGCACCTACCGGCAGCAGGAGGTGGAGGACCTGGCCAGGTATGGCTCCATCCCCGTTATCAACGGGCTTACGGACCACGAGCATCCCTGCCAAATGCTGGCGGACCTGATGACCATCAGGGAACTGAAAAAAAGCTTCCGGGGCCTGAAGCTGGCTTTCGTGGGGGATGGCTACAACATGGCCAATTCCTTCATTGTTGGCGGCGTGAAGCTGGGGATGCAGGTGATGATGGCTTGTCCCCAGGGCTATGAGCCGGACGCGGGCATTATGAAATGGGCCGGTGAAACAGGATTGTTTACGCTGACGAAGGATGCGCTTGAGGCTTGCAGGGATGCCGATGTGGTATATACGGATGTGTGGGCTTCCATGGGCATGGAGGAGGAGGGTGCCGCCCGCAAGGCCGCCTTCGCAAAATACCAGGTGAATGACGCGGTCATGGCCGCAGCCAAGCAGGACGCCATCGTGCTCCACTGCCTGCCTGCCCACCGGGAGGAAGAAATTGCCGAAAAGGTACTGGAGCAACACGCGGCGGAAATCTTCCAGCAGGCAGAAAATCGCCTTCACGCCCAAAAAGCGGTGTTGGTGAAGCTGCTGGGAAAGTGACACGGCGTTCCCGTTTTGCCTGAGGGGCATACCTTGTACAAATGGGAAACGCATCCGGCTGCCGGCTATATCCCAAAAAGATGCCACTTTCAGCGCCCGATTTTCGGGCGCTTTTTTCTTTTTGGGAACAGGATCATTTTTGTCTAAACAGTGCAAATTCACTCTTGACAATTGACGAACATTCCTATATGCTGTTCATGAAAACGTTACCGCGAACGTTTACGGGAATAGGATGTGAAACGATGCATATCGTCACCATCAGGGATGTGGCTGAAGAAGCCGGCGTTAGCATATCTACGGTATCCCGCGTGCTCAACGAGCGCATGGACGTGGATCCTGAAACGAGGGAAAAGGTGCTGGCCGTTATAGGCAAGCTGCATTATGTACGCAACAACAACGCGCGCAATTTAAAGCAGCGGCATACTGATTTTGTGGCCGTCATTTTACGCGGCCGCCGGAATATATTTTTGACAGATGTAGCCGAGCGCATGCTGGAATACGGCAAGGAGACGACGTGCCAGTTTCTTTTGGAGTTTGTGGATGAAAAGGCGGATGAGTTCCGGGCCGCCCGCAGGCTTTATTTGGAACGCAAGCTGTCCGGCGTGATTTTTCTGGGCAGCAATGTAAGCGGCAGAGAAAAGGATATAGTACAGCTTGATTTGCCCTGCGTATTCTCCACCATAGAAGCTTCCTCCCTGAAAATACCCAGGGTATGCTCTGTCAGCGTGGACAACCGCAAGGGCGGCATGGATGCTACAGATATGCTTTTTGCCCTGGGTCACAGGCGTATAGCCGTGGCGGGCTATCAGGGCGAGCGCGACGACGGGACGGGCCAGCGGTTCGCCGGGGCCATGGACAGCTACCAAAAGCACGGGGAGGTCTTTGACTCCAAGCTGTTCATCCATTCGGACTTTACGCTCAGGGGCGCATATGAAGCAACCGTTGGCATGCTTGAGAGGACCCGCGATTTTACGGCCGTCTTCGCCATATCCGATATGATTGCCATAGGCGTGATCAAAGCACTCTGTGACCGCGGGCTGCAAGTGCCCAGGGATGTTTCAGTCATTGGCTTTGACGGCATTGAGCTGGCTTCCTTCACCACACCGTCCCTTGCCACCATGCGCCAGCCTGTGGATGAAATTGCGAAAATGTCCGTTTCGCTATTGCTGGACAGAATTCAGGGAAAGCCGTCCCGCCATGTGCTGCTCAATACCGAACCCGTGATGGGGGATTCGGTGCGGCCTGTTTAGCTTGGGTATGCAACCGGCACGCCCGGTTTCATAAAATTGCAAGGAGGTTGTATCCATGAAGAAAATCCTGTCGGTCCTGCTGGCGCTTGTGCTTATGCTGGGCGCTACGTCCCTCACCGCGGCGCTGGCGGAAGGGAATGTTACGCTGCTGGTTTGGGAATCGGAAGGCGTGGAGCTTGATTTCATCAAGGCTGCCGCAGAAAAGTACACCGAGCTTCATCCCAACGTGACCTTTGAATTCAACTCCATCTCCCACACCGACGCCGTGCAGAAGATGGAACTGGATGGCCCCGCCATGGTCGGCCCCGATGTATTCGCCGCGCCTAATGACAAGATGGGCCAGATGGTGGTGGGACAGTTGATTCTGCCTAACCCTGCCGCCGATGAAATCAAGAACAACTATATGACCGCCGCTTTCAATGCCGTTACCTACAGCGGCGTGACCTATGGCTATCCCACCGCCATTGAAACCTATGCGTTGTTCTACAACAAGGACATCATTGCCGAAGCGCCCAAGACGTGGGAGGACATGGAAAAATACTGCGCGACCTACAACGATGTGGCCAACAACAAGTTTGGCCTCGTGTGGGAGGTATCCGCCCCCTATTACAACTACATATTCATCAGTGCCTACGGCGCCGATCTGTTCGGACCGACTGGCGACGACCAGAGCAAGCATGACATCAACAGCGAAGCCTCTTTGAAGGGCATGACGTACTTTTCCACCCTCAAGGACAAGATACTGCCCGTGGCGGCTGACGACATGACCGGCGCCTTCTGCCAGAGCGCTTTCTTTGAGACCAAGACGGCCGCCATGTATATCACCGGTCCCTGGTCCATTGATGCCGCCATCAAGGCCGGCGTGAATCTGGGCATCGCGCCTCTGCCGGCTTTGCCTGAAACTGAAACGCCTCCCGCCTCCTTCTCCGGCGTTCGCGGCATGTACGTATCCGCCTTCTCGCAGCACCCCGCCGAGGCACAGGACTTTGCGGCCTTCCTTTTGACCGGTGAAATGCAGACGCTGCGCAGCCAGATGACCAACACCATCTCGCCCCGTAACGACGTCGTCAACGAAAACCCCTACTTCGCGGCCATCATGGAGCAGGCCAAATACGCCAAGCCCATGCC
>JAEWNM010000241.1 GCA_023392755.1 Bacillota bacterium | reverse complement strand
ATGTAATACTGCTGGCCGACGGCAACATGCATACCCTTTTGGACTTCCGCTTCAAGGCCAAGTATACCGCCCAAAGCGGTACGGATGGCTCGGCAGCGCGCTGCAGCGGCAAGAAGGGCGAAAGCCTTGTGATCAAGGTTCCTGTAGGCACAGTCGTCAAAGATGCGCAAAGCGGCGGCGTGGTAGCCGATATGTTTGCATCCGGCCAGGAAAAGGTGCTACTCAAGGGCGGCCGGGGCGGCTGGGGAAACTCCCACTTCGCCACCGCCACACGTCAGGCGCCCAATTTCGCCAAGCCCGGTGTCAAGACGGAGGTCCGCACCTTTTTACTGGAGCTGAAAACCATCGCCGACGTGGGTCTGGTAGGCTATCCCAACGTGGGCAAAAGCACCATTTTGTCGGTGGTCACCGCCGCCCGGCCCAAGATTGCCAACTACCACTTCACCACGCTGACGCCCAATCTGGGCATCGTCCGCCACCGGGGCAACGATTTTGTGATGGCGGATATCCCCGGTCTGGTGGAAGGCGCCAGCGAAGGCGTTGGGCTGGGGCTTGATTTTTTGCGCCATGTGGAAAGAACCCGGTTGCTGCTGCATGTTATCGATATCTCCGGCAGCGAGGGGCGGGACCCTGTTCAGGATTACGAGCAGATCAACCGGGAACTGGCGCGGTACGGCGATTTGTCCACCCGCCCGCAAATCATCGTGTGCAACAAGTGCGACCTTACGGATTCCCAAACGAATGTACAGCGCATGCGTGACCACGTGCGCGGAAAAGACATACCATTGTTTGCCGTCAGCGCCGCCACACGCCAGGGATTTGACGAACTGATGGACGAAACAAGCCGGCTGCTGAATACACTTCCGCCACCCGCCCCCTTTGAGGTGGAGGAATATCCGCTTGATATCGGTGATAAGGGCGGCTTCACCATTTCCAAGGAAGACGGCGTGTACGATGTCACCGGTCCGGCCATGGTACGGCTGTTGGACAGCGTCAACTTCAGCGAGGAAGAAAGCCTGAATTGGTTCCACCGGACGCTGCGGCGTATGGGCGTCATCGATGCGCTTCGGGAAGCCGGTGCCAAGGAGGGCGATACCGTGTGCATAGAGAACATGGAGTTTGATTTTGTGGAATAAGAGGAGCTACACATGAGTATCACCAGCAAACAGAGGGCATACCTTAGAAGTCTTGCCAACACCATGGATACCATCATGTACATCGGCAAGGAGGGCATTACGCCCAACACCGTCAAGCAGGCCTACGACGCGCTGGAGGCCCGGGAGCTGATCAAATGCAGCGTGCAAAAAGGCGCGCCCATGGACGCAAAGGAAGCCTGCCAGGCCCTGTGCGAGCAGACGGGAGCCGAACCGGTGCAATGCATCGGCAGCCGATTCGTCATCTACAGGCAAAGCAGGGACAAGCAGAAGATTTTCTTTGAATAACAAGATGCCCCCGGCCAAGCCGGGGGCATCCGTGTGTTGTCCGTTACTCATACAATGGATAATTCTTCATCAGGGCCACCACATCATTTTTCACGGCGGGGCAGGCGCTTTCCCCATCCTTAATGATGCGGGCGATGAAGGATACCACCTTCTTCATCTCCGGCTCCCGAAGTCCCCTGGTGGTGACCGCCGGGGTTCCAACGCGTATGCCGCTGGTAACAAAGGGGCTGCGCTGCTCATTGGGCACAGTATTCTTGTTCACAGTGATGTTGGCAAGGCCCAGAAGGCGTTCCAGCTCCTTGCCAGTCATCTCGGTGCCGGTGAAATCCAGCAGCATCAAGTGGTTGTCGGTGCCGCCGGATACCATGCGGATGCCTTCAAGCCTAAAAGCCTCTTCCATAGCCTTGGCGTTGCGTATGATTTGATGCTGGTAGGCCTTGAACTCCGGCGTCATGGCCTCCAGGAAGCATACCGCCTTGGCCGCAATCACATGCATCAGCGGGCCGCCCTGGGTGCCGGGGAAAATCGCTTTGTCTATCTCCTTGGCATACTGCTCCCGGCACAAAATCATGCCGCCCCTGGGCCCGCGCAGCGTTTTATGGGTGGTGGTGGTCACAAAATCGGCGTATGGCACGGGGTTTGGATGTTCCCCGGCGGCAATGAGCCCGGCGATATGGGCCATATCCACCATCAGCATCGCGCCCACCGCGTCGGCGATTTGACGCAGCTTGTCAAACTCTATGATCCGGGGATAGGCGGAAGCACCTGCCACAATCATCTTGGGTTTTGCTTCCCTGGCGATGTCCATGACATGGTCATAGTCAATGCGCTCTGTTTCCGGCTCCACGCCGTAGGGAACAAACTTGAAGTACTTGCCGCTCATGTTGACGGGGCTGCCGTGGGTAAGGTGCCCGCCGTGGGAAAGGTTCATGCCCAGTACCGTATCACCGTGCTTAAGCATGGCGAAATATACCGCCAGATTGGCCTGCGCGCCGCTGTGAGGCTGCACGTTGGCATGATCGGCACCGAATATCTTTTTGGCGCGGTCCCTTGCCAAATCCTCCACGATATCCACGTACTGGCAGCCGCCGTAATAGCGTTTGCCGGGATAGCCTTCGGCATACTTATTGGTCAGGTGTGTGCCCATGGCCGCCAAAACAGCCGGGGATACAAAGTTTTCCGAGGCGATCAGCTCGATATGCTCCCGCTGCCGGTCAAGTTCCAGCGCCATTGCTTGAAATATTTCCGGGTCAGCATTCCTTATGGCTGCAAAATCCATGATGCTCCCTCCTGCTAAAACCGAATGATGTCACCCATTATAGCAATAATGTTCCCTTTCTTCAAGGGAATACTGCTTTTCGGATGTATTTCCCGGAAAAGGCTTAGCGGAGCAGCGGTTTCTTCCCGAACGTACCTCCAAGGCCCTGGTATATGTATCATTCGCAGCCATTCTTCCGGTAAACGCCTATATCAAACAGGGGAACGCACTTCGCGTTCCCCCAGCATTATACCCATATGATTTCCATGCAACAAAAATACCACATCATTCAGACCAGGCAACCCCGCAGCACCTTCCAACTTGCGCTTACTGCTGCTTCCTTCCGGACCTGACAGGATTCACACCATGGAATCGCACGGGACCCGACCATCATCATGATGCGGCTTGATTATTCTACCCGAAACAGTGCCAAAAAGCAACCCCAAAACAAAATATGCCATACTTGCTTCTCATTATTCTGGCATAAACGCCGCCATGCAAAGGACGAATCTTTTGTTTCAGATTTTTCCAAGGATCGTTGCGGGAAAAGGGCTTATATAGAAAACCCTCTTCCCGCAAACAATCGCTTAACTACAGTATGTACCTTCTCACATCCGCATCCTTATTCTCCCGATGCAAATGCTCCTTCACATAATCGCCTGTAATATTCAATTCAACCTTTGGCATATTGTCACCGCCGGCATTGAAGGAGATATCCTCCAAAAGGTCCTCAAACACGGCATGGAGGCGGCGGGCGCCAATATCTTCGCCCGACTCGTTGGCGCCAAAGGCCGCATCGGCAATGGCATTGATAGCGCTTTCCTCAAACGTCAGCTGCACATTGTCTACGGCCAGCAGCGCCTCGTACTGACGGGTGAGGGCATTGTCCGGCTGCGTAAGTATCTTGCTAAAATCATCCCTGGTCAGGCTTTTAAGCGTCACATGCACAGGGAAACGGCCCTGAAGCTCGGGGATGAGGTCGGTAACCTTGGCCACATGGAAAGCGCCTGCCGCAATAAACAGTATAAAATCAGTGCGCACCGCGCCATATTTGGTATTGACGGTGCTGCCCTCCACAATGGGCAATATGTCCCGCTGCACACCCTCACGGCTCACATCCGGACCATGGCCCGAGGACCGGCCCGCAATTTTGTCGATTTCATCGATGAATACAATGCCATGCTGCTCCGCCCGGCGGACGGCCTCCTCCTGCACGGCATCCTGATCAATCAGCTTTTGGGATTCTTCGGATAAGAGGATTTTCCGGGCTTCCTTCACCTTGACCCGGCGAATCTTTGTCTTTTTGGGCATAATGCCGCCCATCATGTCGCCGATGCTGATGGAGCTT
>JAEWNM010000237.1 GCA_023392755.1 Bacillota bacterium | reverse complement strand
CATTATGGCCTATGACGCCTATGCCGGCGATTCGGAATGCGTGCCCCTTGATACGCTGCTGTCCGCAAGCGACGTGATTTCGCTGCATTGCCCGCTGACAAACGAGAACAAGGGCCTGATCTGCGCCAAAACCATATCCCAAATGAAGGACGGCGTCATCCTTTTGAACACCTCCCGCGGGCCCCTGGTCAACGAGGACGACCTGGCCGCCGCGCTGCAAGGCGGCAAGGTAGCCTTTGCCGCGGTGGATGTCGTTTCAACGGAGCCCATCCGGCCGGACAATCCGCTTTTGAAGGCGGATAACTGCATCATCACCCCCCATATCGCCTGGGCGCCCAAGGAATCGCGCGGGCGGCTGATGGATATCGCGGTGGACAACCTGCGCGCGTTTCTCGCGGGCAGCGTTCAAAACGCCGTTAAGCCGTAACAGATGCGGCCGTCCCATTGTGTAAAAGGCATACCGCGCGTAGCAACCGTACGGGGGGCATCTGCGTGAAAAAAAACAGAACCCGGCATCTTTGGCGTTCAAAGATCATTATCAATACATGCCTGCTGGTGGTCGTCCCGCTGCTGGCGGTGGGCGGCGGCTTTTGCCTGCTGTATTCCAGAAACGTGCAGCGCAGCCTGATGACGCAGAATGAGGATTATTTGAACGTCACCGAGGCGCGGCTTGAGCAGGCGCTGACCAATGTGGAAACCCAGGCGGCCCAATGGATGAAGCTGAATATCGGCACCCAGTCCTCCAACGAAAGCGACTCCTACGCGAAGGACTACCTGCGTCTGATGTGGCACGTCCATTCCCTGGAGGTGCTGAAAAACAGCAACGACTGGACCGAGCGCGTCATCTTCAGCCACGGGGCCAGCGGCACGCTGCTGGACAGCGAGTACGGCATCGTGCTGCTAAAGGATTACAGATTGAAGCCCCTGCTGGAGGCGCTCTACGCCGACAACGCGCGCACCGGCTGGCATACCATTCCCGACAGGGACGGCCACAGCGCGCTGCTGTTTGTCAGCCAGCTGCCCCACAACGCCATGGGCACGCAGGATATGCTGATCACCGTGCTTTCGGAAGCCAAGCTTGCGGCGGAGATCAACCCCCTGCCCCGGGTCATCCCCGGCGCCCGGTTCACCCTGCTGGACAGGAGCGGCAAAATCTTCTACCCCGATCCGCAAAAGGAAAAGGTGCTCTTGCCGCCCGACGCGCATGATTTGAGGCCTGGCACCGGCTCACGGTCCTACCGCGTGGACGGTGCGGACATGGTTACCACCTTTGCCATGGGCGCGGCGGGGTGGAAGCTGCTGGCCACCGGCCCCTTTTTGCGCGTGTATTCCAATGCCGCCTGGGTATGGCAGATGGCCCTGAGCATCATGGGTATCGGCGCGCTTTTGTCGGTGCTGTGCATTCTCATTTTTTCCAAATGGATGTACAAGCCCTTTCAGGTGCTGATGAACACCTTCACCCGCCTCTCCAAAGGGCGGCAAAGCGCCATCCCCCAGGTGCTGGACGAGGTGGCGTATTTTCAGGATACCATCACCCATGTGCAGCGGGAAAACACCGCCTTCATGGACCGCTGGCAGTCGGTGCAGCAGGTGGTCACCCAGCAGTACCTGCAGCAGCTTTTGCGCAACGGCCGCTATGCCGCGCTGGACACGGTTCCCGACGCGCTTCCCCAGCACAGCGGGGCCGTTGTCGCCCTGATGCACCTGGAGGCCCACAGCAGCGGGGATTCGCTGCTAAGCGACAGGCCCCTTGCCTTTTCCGCCATTGAGAACATCGCCCTGGAGCTGCTGGAGGAATATCCGCATCTTTGCGGCTACATCCTGGCGCAATACCCCAAGGGCTTCAGCCTGATCTGCTTCCCCGCGCGCACGCTGCCGGAGGCGGATGTGTACGGCGGCATGCGCGCCTATCTTACGCATTTGAAGGAAACGCTGCAGCACTATCTGGATATTCATATCTCCATCGGCGCCGGCCGCCTGTACGAAAACCGGCTGGATGCCTCCCTATCCCACGGCGAGGCGCTGATGGCCATGCGCTATCAGCTGCTGGGCACCCAAGGTATGGAGGTCTGCTTCTACCATGAGGTGGCGGAGGATGCCCAGGACGTCAGCCTGCGTTATCCCACGCAGCTGGAGGCGCGCATCATCGCCCACCTGAAGGACAACCGGCCCGACGCCGCCCGGTCCGACCTTAACAAATTCGGGCAGCAGATACAGGGCAGCGGCTCCTACCCCTTCTGCCGCCAGGCCTATCTTTTGCTGCTGGCCGGCATCGTGCAGACATTGATCAAGGAAGAGCGCTGGGCCGATATGGTGCTGGGCGACGATCTGTTCGAATCGCTTATCGAATGCGTAACGCTGCAGGAGATGCAGGAATATTTGACGGACCACGCTTTCCAATTGTTTTCCAGGCTGCAGCAGGAGGACGGGGACAGCGGCACCCAGGCCATTGTGGATGCGGTGCAGCGCTTTGTACAGGAGAATATACAGGGTGATCTGTCCCTGGTGCAATGCGCCGGCGCGGCCGGTATCAGTGCATCGTACCTCAGCCGCATATTCAAGCGCTGCTGCGGCACCTCCTTTCTGGAATATGTGACCGGAAAGAAAATTGACTTCGTCAAGGAAAGGCTGTGCAGCACCCAGGAGAGCATTGGCGAGCTGGCCGCGCAGGTGGGCTATTCGGAGCGAAGCCTTTACAGAATTTTCATTAAGCTGGAGGGTATGTCACCTGGCGGCTACAGGGAAAAAAATCAGCGGCAATAACGCAAAAACTGTCATGCCAAACGTGGGTATGACAGTTTTTGTTTTGCCACAAAAGGGAAAAAAACGGCTTTCGTCATGCGTGACAATGCTTGTTTTACGACTGATCGCATAATTTTTCAGTAGATTTATTATATATAATGCCCTATACTGACCATAGAGTGATGCGTTAGCCATTACGCCCAGAGGGAGGATGCCATTATGAGCGACATACCTTTAAAGCGCGGCACAGCACGGCCAATAAACAGGAATGCTCTGGGCCAGCGTATATGGCGCGGCCGCTATGTATACCTGCTGATGCTGCCGGGAATCTTGTATCTGCTCCTGTTCAAGCTTACGCCGCTGTGGGGCCTCACGCTTTCCTTTATGGATTACAACGCGTTCGCGGGCTTTTTCAACAGCCCGTGGGTGGGGTTCAAGCACTTTACGGCGCTGTTCTCCAGCAGCATTTTCCCAAGAATGCTCCGCAATACCTTCGCCATCAGCTTTTTGAACCTGTTCTTCTATTTCCCGCTTCCTATTGTTATTTCGCTTCTGCTCAACGAAGTGCGCAAGAGCGGCTACAAGCGCCTGGCGCAGTCGGTTTTGTACCTGCCCCACTTCCTGTCCTGGGTG
>JAEWNM010000134.1 GCA_023392755.1 Bacillota bacterium | reverse complement strand
CCTTTACCCCGCCGTTGGGTATAAAATAGGGAATGTAGGATAGGTAATAGATTACGGCGGGCAAAACGATGAAAAACGCCACGGCCCAAAGGCAGGTATACAACACGCTTGCATAGCCCCTGTAGCTGGCAAGGGCCACTGCTTCCTTCCGCCCCTCCGGTACCGCCTTCGCTTGATTTTTCAGCTTCCTGGCTTCATCGGCTTCCTTCAAATGCCTCCAGCAGCTCCAGAAAAACAGCACAGCAAGGCCAACGGCGGCATAGATGCCCACCCACTTGTCGGCAATGCCAAGGCCCATGAACAGGCCGGAGAGCGCCAGGGGGATCAGCGTCTTCCAAAACGGAGTGCCCCAAAAATCCATCAGCAGATAGCGGAACATGCACAGGTACGACAGCATGATGAACAGCACGGCAAAGCTGTCGATGGTGGCGATGCGCGTCTGGGTAAAATGCATCAGGTCAAAAGTCATCAAAAGCGTGGCGGCGGCGGCAAGGTCCGTCCGCTTTGTAAGCTGTTTGCCCAGCAGGTACATGGCCGGGAGCATCAATACCCCCGCCAGCGCCCCGGCAAACCGCCAGCCAAAAGGCGTCATGCCAAAGGCCATCACCGCCCAGCTCATCATCACCTTGCCGAGCGGGGGGTGCGAAGTTTCGTAGGGGGGGATGCCGTGGGCGTGCTCGTAGGCGGTGCGGGCATGGTATATCTCGTCAAAATACGTACCCGTGTACCAGCCGGGCTCCCCTTCCAGCGTATCCTGCTCATCCGTAAGGTTTTCAGGCGGCGCGCTCAGGCTGGAGTCCGGGTTGTTCCCCGTATGGGCGGAAACCACAGCGGGCAGCACCTGCTTATCCGGGCCGCGCAGCAGTATTTCGTTAAGATTCAGGCCGATGGATGGAGCCGTGATCCGTACATACCGGCCGGACAGGTTTCTGGGGGTGCTGGTATAGGATACGGAATCGTCCAGCGCATTGGCATGCACCACGTATTGCCATTGAAAGCAGTTTCCCTCCTGCATTCTTGCGGGATATTCCTCCTGCCAGTCCACACCGTCGGCGCTTACCGACACGGAAAAATCATTGTAGTTGATGCCGCCGTAATAGAGCATTTCAAAGCTCTTTTCCCCGCCCAAATCCAGCACCACCTGCTCCCCGGCCTTGGTGGATATCCAGGCTGTTTGCGGGGCTTTCATGCTGCCCAGGTTCCAAAAAGAGACCAGCGCATAGGCAACCGTGATTCCGGCCATGAGCACGATATCCAGCCGTTTCAGGTTCAAGCGCGCGTCCTTTGGCGAGAGCAGCGTGGCTTTCCATGGGCTTTGCCCCGCCGCATCCGGGCTTTTCGCCTTCATCAGCGCGATTTGCTTTCCCTGCCCGTTCCTCGCGCACAGCTTCTCCCCAACATAGAAGGCAAAGGCACACAGTATCAAATTGACTGAGGACAAGGCCATGCTCAACCCGTGCGTATCGGTGTTCAAATGGCCCATTTCCCTGCCCAGGCGGATGGTGTTGTCCAGCACAATGCCCACATTTATAAAGGTAGTGATTGAAAAACCCACGATAAGCAGCAGTATCCGCCAATCACGCTTTTTCATATAGGCAAGGGAAAGCAGCAGCAGCGCCGGGAACAGGTACCGCTCATGCATCTTGATTCCCAGCACATACAAGCCGCTATACAGGATACCGCCCATGAGCGGCAGGTGATCGACATTCCTTCCTCTTGCATAGGTGAGCACCACCCACAAAATGATCAGGGCCATCAGCCCTGTTCCCAATGCGGAATAGTTCACACCCATGATCGCAAAGACAAGGATGGATGCAAATGCCAGCCAATAAAAAGAAAGCAAAAAGTACTTTTCCGGCGAATTTCCCTTGTGTTTTGATACCGCGGCAAGCTGCCATAAAGCCAGCGCGCCAGTGAACAGAAGCATAACAAGAATGACGGACTTGTTGGCCGCGTCGTTCAGCGACCCCCAATTTGAGCTGACCAGATAATACAGGTTCGTGGTATTCACCGTGGTATAGGAATATGAGCCCAGCGTTTTCACATACAGCTCATAAAGCCAACTAAACTTGCTAAAGAACCATGTCCCTTCCTGATTTACGCAAAAGGGAATCACTACCACGGCAGCGGTTATGACCGACCACAACAGACCGAAGCCAATCTTTTTCCACTGCTTCTTGCCGCCATCCCGGGTCACTTCCATCAAAAGGGCCGCCAAGCCCAGCGGGCCCAGCATCAGCGCCTGGGGTTTAATCAGAACGCTGAGCATGTAAATGGGCAATGCCTTATCCCACCTGCGCTCCATAGCGAATACGGCTACCAGCATAAGTCCCAGCGCAAGCACGCTGTCCACTTGGCCCCAGGCGGCGCCGTTTATGATCACAGCGGGATTCAATGCGTACAGGATAGCCATAGCCGCGGCGGCCTTGGCAGAGAGCTTTTTTTTGCCCACCGCGTACAGGAGAAGGGATGCCGCAATATCTGCCAGAATGGGTACCATTTTTATGTTCAGCAGCAGCATGCCCTGGGACATGGGGTCGTACCAATTGGCAAGCACACCGTTGAGCCACAGCACGTACATATAGCCGGGCGGGTAATCCACGAAGCCGCCGGACATGTAAATGTTTGCGGGACCCCCCTGTGCCATTATGCTGCTCCAGCCCAGGAAACATCCGATATCCACCTCATGGCCCGGCACCTTTACAGCCAGGATCACGCGCAGCACAAAGGCGGCCAAAAGCAAAAGCGCCACGGCCAGCGTTACTGGGCTGTCGGGCTCCTTTTTGAGCCGGGCTGACAAGGTTTCCTTTTGCAGGTAAGGGATCAAAGCCGCCGCCAGCGCAAGGAAGCCCAGGGACAGCAGGATCAGCTGCGGCCAGGCGGGAGTTCCCTCATCTTCATACCCATCGTCCGAAAAAAGCCCCCGCGGCGCTTCTGTTTTAAACCATTCCGTTACAAGCACGCCTGCGGGAACCTCGCCCGTAACCTTTGTGAGGCGGATGTCATCGAAATATGCCTTGCCCTCGTTTTCGCCGCTATAGCCGCCCAGCCGTGCGAACACGGTTATGTTGCTTTGGCCGGGCCCTGTACGCCCATACAGCACAAGCTCCTGCCATTGATTTACGGTGCCGTAAAGGTGTTCGGAAAACGCATATACACCGCCCACTGAAAGGTTGGCCCCCAGCCCTGAATCGGGGATTTCTCCAGCGCGGGCGAAACCGCTTAGCCTGTAAACGGTATCCGGCTCCACGGATACGGTCTGTGCAAACCTGGCATCATTGGCGCCAAAATTCTGAACAAGTACGGCGCTTTGCCCTTCCCTGGCTTCGCCGGTCACACTGTATTCCGTATATCCCGCCTGGTTGATATAAGCTTCCGTAAACCATCCCACCGGCATCCCAGCGGCGTCCAGCGTTTCAAAGCCGCCGTTCACCAGCAGGTTTTCCCCCTCAGCCGCGTTGCCGGCCGCCGCAAACGGCATAGCCAGCGCAAGGCAGAGGCAGCATAGAAACAAGCAAAAGGCAATCTTTCGGTTCATGGACACAGGCTCCTTATACAAGGCTCGCGCCGCAAGCGGCAGGGTAGTGCATCAAGGCCAGTCGCCGGTAAAGGCGTTTTCCACATGGATCACGCCTTCGCCCGTTATCTCCACCACATCAAAGCGCAAAGGCCTGGCGAATTGATCCGTCCCAAGCAGGTACGATCCGGCGGCCTTCAGTATGCGGCGCTGCTTCTTTGGCGTCACCGCCTCCATCCCCGCGCCGGAACCGCTTGAGGGACGGTATTTCACCTCGACAAAAACAAGCATGGCATCCAGTTCCACAATGAAATCGACTTCTCCGCCCCTTATGCGGAAATTTCTTTCCACCGGCCGGTAGCCCTTTCCCATCAGGTATTGCAAGGCCAGCTCCTCGCCCTTGCGCCCCTTTTCCCCCGCGCCTGTCATACAAAGCTCCCGATAAAGCTTCTGCGGTGGGCGGGGCATGGGCCATGGGCCCTTAAGGCGCTGATGTGCTGGGGGGTGCCGTACCCTTTGTGCTGCAAAAAGCCATAGGCGGGGTACAAAGCATCCAGCTCCGCCATCTGCCTGTCCCGCGTCACCTTGGCCACGATACTGGCGGCGGCTATGGCGTAGCACAGCGCATCACCGTGAATGATACCCCTTTCCCGGCCGTTAAGCCCCAGCCCTTCCAGTGCGTCAATCAGAAACAGTTCCGCCGGAACCTTTGAAGCCGCGCGGCGCATGGCTTCCTTGGTAGCGTTCAGTATGTTTATGCTGTCTATCTCCCGGGGCGTGGCCTCCCCGACGCCCACATACAGCGCCGTTTGCATAATTTCTTCATATACGGCTTCCCGGCGCTTGGGAGACAGCTTCTTGCTGTCATCCACCCATACAAGCAGCGGTTCCGCAGGCATGGCCACGCAGGCCGCCACCACATTCCCCGCCAGCGGGCCGCGCCCCGCCTCATCCATCCCGGCAAAGAGGATGCCTGCGGCCCACAGGGGCTCATCCGTTTTCGTCAGTTCCATCAGGCGCTGCTGCCGATTCATCCTGCGTATGCTCCTTTGCTGCATGGGGCGCTTTGTCCCCGCCGGCCTTCAAAGACAAACGGTCGGGGGCTGGTTTTTCATCCCGCACCAGCTCCAATGTAACGCGCCCCAGCTTTCCGGCCCTGAACTCATCCAGCACCACGGCTGCGCCCCGTTCCGCATCCGCCACGCCGCCCTTCATCAGCCAGCCGCGGCCGCGGCACACAGCCTCCAGCACCGCAAGCCCCCGTAAAGAAGTATCCGCAAGCTTGAACCGCTGGGCCACCGCCTCCGGGCGCACAGCCAGCAAGTCCTCCAGCAAACGGATGGCAAGCAAAGGCACATCCACCACCTGGTCCCGTATGGTGCCGATATACGCCAGCCGCCGGGCGGCCCGCTGATCGTCCAGCCTGGGCCATAGCATTCCCGGGGTATCCAACAGTTCCAAATATGGCGTCACCTTCACCCATTGGTTAGCCCTGGTGACACCGGGCCGGTCCCCCACCTGTGTGATGGCCCCGCCGCTTATCCGGTTGATGAGTGTGCTTTTCCCCACATTGGGCACGCCGGCCACCATGACCCGCACCGTCTTGCGCATGCCCCTTTGCGCGGCCCGTTCCACCGTTTCCCTGGCCGCGTCCTCAATCAGCGCCAATATATCCTTGGCCTTCCCGCCGGTGGATACAAACGGCAGCGCAGCAATCCCCTGCTTTTTGAAAAACTGGAGCCACGCGCTTGTTTCCTTTGAATCGGCCAGATCGGCCTTGTTCAGAAGCAATACACGCTTCTTGTTCCGGATCAATGCATCAAGGTCCGGGTTGCGGCTGGCATGGGGCAGCCGCGCGTCGCACAGCTCCACCACAACATCCACCCGTCCCAATTGCAGGCTTAACAGCCGTTTGGCCCGCGCCATGTGTCCCGGGTACCAGTTGATCTCCACGGGCGGCACCTTCCAATTTATGGGTTTATACCCCGATTTTTGTTTCCTTTTAGTAATACCATTCTTTCCCCCAAAAGGCAAGCAAATTTTTCCCGGCTTTTCTGGCGTTTATCCCAGGGCATCTTTGCCGGCTGGCGGCAAAACAAGGCAAAGCCTGTCGCCTGCGCGGCAGGAAAATGGCAAAAGAGGGCGTTTCATGGTATAATAAAGCGAAATGCAAAGAATCCCACGTGAGGTTTTTATGCCGGACGACACACGGCTTCAACCATGGTTTGAAGCGGTTGCCCTGGAAGAATACGAGCGCGTTCAAAAATTATGCAGGTTCTTGGTGTCCGAAGCGGGTTTTGACATATCTCTTGCAGAGGATTTGGTGCAGCAGGTGTTTACCACCGCCTGGATGAAGCGCGAAGAGTTGCAATGCCATCCGCAAGTGAGGGCCTGGCTGTACAAAACCGTGCGGTATACCTTCAACAACTTTCTGCGCAAACAGCTTTACAGGCAGAGGATGCACGCCATGAGCCTGGATGAGCCCCAAGCCGCATCCTTTTTTCAGCCGCAGTCGGAGGATGTGTTGACAACGCTGCTTTCAGGCGAGCCTTCGGA
>JAEWNM010000128.1 GCA_023392755.1 Bacillota bacterium | reverse complement strand
CGCCATTTTGCAGTGTAGCGAGGGAAAAGCTCAACAAAGTGGCGATAGCCACTTTGTTGATAGACGAACCCGCGGAAATGACGCTTCATTTCCGCGGGTTCGCCTTTTTTATGTTGCCTGTGCTATTTTGTTACCTTACCAGTATGCCGTCTTTCATGACGGAGGCCACCCGCTGCATGGCGGTGATATCCTGCAAGGGGTTTTCATCAAGAGCCACGATGTCCGCAAGCTTTCCGGCTTCCAGCGTGCCGATGCGGTCCTGCCAGCCAAGAAGCCGCGCGTTTTCCCGCGTGGCGCAAAGCAGCGTTTCCAGCGGCGTGAATCCGGCCTCGACCATAAGCGAAAACTCCAGGCCCTGCTTGCCGTGAAAGTTCATGGGCGTACCCGCGTCGGTGCCAAACCCGATGCGCACGCCGCGTTTCCTGCATTTGATCAGGTTTTCGTGGTGGTGCTCCAGGCAGCGGACCGCTTTTTCAATAAAGGACGGATTCAGCTTGATGGACGGCCCTTCCGTTACAATCTTGTGCCCGGCGATGATGGTGGGCATCAGGTAGGTGCCGTATTCGGCCATCAGATCAATGGCTTCCTCATCAATCATCATGCCGTGCTCGATGGAGGTAATGCCTGCCCGGACGGCGGCCTTGATACCGGCGGCGCCGTGGGCGTGGGCGGAGGACAGCTTGCCGTGCATTTGCGCCACCTCGATGGCCGCCCGCATTTCCTCATACGTCAGCTCCTGGGCGCCCGGTTCATCCCCCAGTGTGACAACGCCGCCTGTTGCCATCAGCTTGATTTGGTCCGCACCGTATTTGATAGTGTATCGTGCGGCCTTTCTCGCCTCATCCGGCCCGTTTACGATCAGCCCGGTGGTTACGCTGCCAAAGGCCGGCGCGAAGTGGGAGTCCGCATGGCCGCCGGTGGCGCCTATGCACTTGCCGCTGACCAGCATGCGGGGGCCTTCGGTTTTTCCCGCGTTGATCGCGTCGCGCAAACTTACATCCACAAAATCCTGGCCGCCCTCATCCCGCAGGGTGGTAAAGCCGGCCCAAAGGTCCTGCTTCGCCCTTGCCATGGCCTCAAAGGCCATGGTGCCCGGCAGTTTGTCGTAGGAGAATATGTTGCCGCCCCCTTCGGAGCATATGTGCACATGACCGTCGATCAGCCCCGGCATGACGAATTTTTGGGAATAGTCTATGTGCTCGCCCTCCATGGGCGGCAATTCCTGTTTGGGGCATACCAGCTTGATCCGGTTATCCTCCACGACCAGTACCATGTTTTCCCTTACGGTGTCGTCGGCGGCAGTAAAGAGCCGGCCGCAGGAAATGATTTTCCGCATATTAACTTCTCCTTCCGGATGCGTTCTTGGGGCAAAACGGCCCTTATTTGAGGTAACGGTCCATCCAGCTTGTGATTTCCTGAAGGCGCGTGATTCTGTTCTTGGGCTTGCCGGAGCGGGAAAGCTCATGGTTTTCACCTTTGAACAGGCATAGGCGCGTTTCCACACCTAGCTGCCGCAAGGCGGAAAACATCTGTATGCCTTCAAACATGTTGCAGCGGTAGTCCTGATCGCTGTGCAGGAAAAGCGTGGGTGTCCTGGCGCGGTCGGCATACTTCAAGGGTGAGGCTTCCCATATTTTCTCATGGTCGGTCCATACGGTCCCCTGCATTTGATCCTCGCCGAAGGTGTAGCCGATATCGCTGGTGAAGTTGAAGCCCAGCCAGTTGGCAATGCTCCTTTGGGACGCCGCCGCGCGGAACCGGTCGGTGTGGCCGATGATCCAGTTGGTCATATAGCCGCCGTAGGAGCCGCCGGTAACGCCCAGCCGTCCGCCGTCCAAAAAGTCAAAGCGGTTGAGGCATTCATCCACAAAGGCCATAATGTCTTCGTAATCAATGGTGCCGTACCGCCCGCGTATATCGGCAAACGCGCTGCCGCGCCCATCGCCCCCGGTGGGGTTGCAGAAAAGCACCGCATACCCATTGGCGCACCAGTATTGCATTTCATGGAAGAGAACAGACCCGTAGGCGGCTTTGGGACCGCCATGAATATTCAGTATCGCGGGATACCGCTTGCCGGGTTCAAATCCGGCGGGACGCATCACCCAGCCGAAGATTTCCGTTCCGGCATGATTGACAAAGGAGAGGGGAACAGGTGTGGACAGCTCATGGCAGTCCAGCAGCTCGCCATTTTGCGAGCTTGCCCTGTGCTCGTTTCCCTGTCCGTCCAGGGTGTAGATTTCGCCCAGCCCATCCCCGCGCATGGCGATCACGGCAAAGCCGTCCTCCAGCAGGATGGCCTCCTGCACCATGCCGTTTTCCCGCGTCACCTGCCGCATTGTAAGCGAAGCCAGGTCGAACTGCATCAAATGGCTGTCGTGCCCTATGGTGGCCAGGAAGGAAACCGTTCTTCCCCTTACAAGCAGGCCATGATCCTGGGTGCCCAGCTTCAAATCGGTTCCGACTGCGTTGGCATAGTTGTACAGGCCGCTTGTCTCCAGGGGCGTTACCGTGCCGTCTTCAAGGTTCACGCGGTACAGGCCGGGGTTCAAGGAAATGGGCGCGTTCTTTTCATCCACCGGCTGCGCCACAACCAGCGCATGGGAAGCATTCTCAAACGCGTAATCCTTAACCGCCACCGAAAATCCCGGGGCAACGGGGCGGCATTCGCCCGTATCCGTATCCATCAAAACGAGCGCGTCTGTAACGGGGGCCACGGCACTGTATACCTTTTGGGCAAAAAGCGCCTGCTTTCCGTCCCCCGACAGCACCACCTTTGCTACATTGGCCATCGGTTCGGAAATCATCCGCGCCTCTTTGTCATACAGGAAAAGGGCGGAGCGCTTTTTGTTGATGATGCCCATTCCGTTATACCAAAAGGGCAGCTCATCCAGTATGGTAAAGCCCTCCGCTTCCTCTTTGCGCTTTTTCAGGGCTTCCTCCCGGTTGCCATCGCATTGCAAAAGCGCAGCTTCCCATAGGTGGTCATAGGCGGCCCGGAAGAGCAGCCGCTTGCCTGGCAGCCACTCCGCCTGTTCCAGGGCATAGGGCAGACGTAAATATTCCTGGGCTTCCCCGCCGTCATAGGGCAGGCATTGGAAAACCGTCAGGGGCAGGCCGCGCTCCGCCTCCGCCTTATCCTGCTTTTCCCTGAGGCAGGGGAAAACAATGCCCTCCTCAAGCAGCGAGAACTCCTTGACATCGCGGCTGGCGGTGAGGGCGGATGCCTTGCCGCCTTTCAGGCGGTACAAATCGCTGTCATAGCTGTTGTCCTTCTGGTTGCCGTGCTTTTGGATAAAATAAAACGCGCCGTCTTTCATTGCCAGATGGGATATGTGTTGCACGCTGCAAAAAAAGTCGATACCGACAGGTTTTTTCATTCGTGTCTCCTCCAAAGCGGCAAACAGCCGCTTGTCAAGCTCGCTTGTTCAGTCTATTTCCTGCCAGCGGTGGCAGGCGATTTTGCGGCCGGAACCGTCGTCGGTAAATTCAGGCGCGGCCTGGCGGCAGATATCCTTGGCATAGGGGCAGCGGGTATTGAACCTGCACCCGCTGGGCGGGTTCACGGGGCTGGGCAATTCGCCGGTCAGCATCATCCGTTTCTTGTGCACGCCAGGCTTGCCGGAGGGAATGGCGGAAAGCAGCGCCCGGGTGTAGGGGTGGCGCGGATTTTCGTATACATCCTCGATTTTGCCAAGCTCCATGATGTTCCCCAGGTACATGATGCCGATATGGTCGCAGAACCGGCGCACAACGCCCAGGTCGTGGGATATGAACAGGTACGTGAGCTTAAGCTGCTCCTGCAGTTCCACCAGCAGGTTCAGTATCTGCGCCTGTATGGAAACGTCCAGTGCGGCGATGGGCTCGTCGGCCACGATGAAGCGCGGCTTCAGCGCCAGGGACCTGGCAATGCCGATCCGCTGCCGCTGCCCCCCGGAAAACTCGTGCGGGTAACGCTTTAAGCAGTCCCTTTCCATGCCGCATAATTTCAGCATGTCCGCCGCCAGGTCAAAGGCGTCGTTTCCCTGGGCCAGCTTATGCTTTTTGATTCCTTCCGCCACAATGGAACCTATGTTCATACGGGGGTCCAGGCAGGCGTAGGGGTCCTGGAATATCATCTGCATGTCCCGGCGCAGCGCCAGCATTTCCTGGGAGGTTGCCTTTTTCCCGGCGGCGACATCGAAAACCGTTTTGCCGTCAAAGGTGACGGCTCCGCCGGTGGGCTCAATCAGCCGCAGTATGGCCC
>JAEWNM010000126.1 GCA_023392755.1 Bacillota bacterium | reverse complement strand
GGATCTGGATGAAGCCGCAAAGATCGACGGTTGCAGTTGGTATGGCATATTTATCCGCATCATGCTGCCACTGATTATCCCTTCCCTGGTAACGGTGGGTGTGCTGACGTTTATCGGCAGCTGGGAGGATTTCATGGGTGCCTTGTTGTATTTAAATAAGCCGAAGATGTACACTGTTGCATATGCCCTGAAGATGTTCAACGATCAGGCCCAGACCGATTTTGGCGCCACCTTCGCCATGTCCGTGCTTTCGCTGATACCCGTACTGACGCTGTTCTTTTTCTTTCAGAAGAATCTGGTGGAAGGCATCAGCATACAGGGCTTGAAGGGATGACGATGCCCAACGGTGCCAAGGCTGATCACATGCTAAAGGAGGGTTTTTCCATGCCTCATATTGACCGGCTGCCTGCCCTGCCGCTGATCGCATCCGACCCCTATCTATCCATCTGGATGCCGGCCGACAGCATGACACAAACGGATAGCAGCCATTGGAGCGGCCCAGCAAAGCCTGTGCGCGGAACCTTGACTGTAGACGGGCGAAGCTGCCGCTTCCTGGGCGTTACGCCGGATGAAGAAGCGAAGCTGACAGACCTTGCCGTTACGCCTACCATGACGCGTTTTGTTAGCGAGTTTGGCGGCATACGGCTGGAAACCAGCTTCTTGACCCCTGCGCTGCCGGAGGAGCCCGATCTTTTGAGCATGCCGGTTACCCTCCTTCGCTTCCGTCTTACTAGCCTGGATGATGCAGTACACCAGGTGAAGCTGTCCCTTCACCTGTCGGACCGTATTTGCTATGATGGGGAAATCCGCCCGTCCATGGCCTGCGATGCGTTCCAATTGGATGGCTGCTCCGCCGCTTGGTGCGGTCAGACGGTGCAAAAGCCCCTAAGCCATTCCGGCGACCATGTGACCATTGACTGGGGTTATTTGTACCTTGCCGGTGAAGGAAAGGTAACCCCTGTCGGCGATGGCCTTCAACTGGCCTATAGCGGTACAGTAGCCGGCGAACAGGCGGTAAAGGCTGTCATCGCCTATGATGACATTGCGTCCATCAACTATTTCGGCAGCCTGTGCAAGGCCTGGTATTATAGAAACGGCGCACAGGTCACAGACGCCATCTGCTATGCGATGCGGCATTTTGACACGCTCTTTAAACGCTGCGCGAAGCTTGATGCTTCTGTTACCGAAGATGCCCTAAAGGCCGGCGGTGAAGATTTTGCCCTGTTGGCCGCAGCAGCCTGGCGGCAGACGCTGGCGGCTCATAAGCTTATTGCAACCCCTGACGGGGAAATGGCTCTTTTGTCAAAAGAGAATGATTCCAATGGCTGTATCGGAACGGTGGATGTGAGTTATCCCTCCATTCCGCTGCTGCTCAAGTATAACCCGGAGCTGGTGAACGCGCTTTGCCGCCCCGTGCTTGAATTTGCATCCAAGCCTGTATGGACGGAGGACTTCGCGCCTCATGATGTGGGCCGCTATCCCAATGCCACCGGCCAGGTCTATGCGGCCAAACGAAATGTGCGCAACGGGGATACCCACCCTCCGTATTGCCTCTATCCCGCCGGCGCGGAGGTATACGACCATAAATGGCAGATGCCCGTAGAAGAATGCGGCAACATGCTGATTATGCTTGAGGCCGCCATTACCTACGGTGCCGGCCGTTTTCTGGCGGACAAATACCGCCCATTGCTGGACAAATGGGTAAAGTACCTTGTGGCATATGGCGAGGACCCGGGCGAACAGCTGTGCACGGATGATTTTGCGGGTCACTTGGCCCATAATGCCAACCTGGCGGCAAAGGCCATGGTTGGCGTGGCGTGCTATGGCCGTCTGATCCAAGATGATTCCTGGGTGGAAAAGGCCAGGATGATGGCTGCCCGCTTTGCGGATAAAGTCGGTGTCAATGGCAACACGCCGCTTACGCTTGAAGGCACAGGCTGGAGTATGAAGTATAACTTGCTGTGGGATAAGGTGCTCACCCTGGGGCTCCTGCCGGAAGCGTTTTATACCGCCGAGCTGAACAGCTATCTTCCCCGCATCAACCGCTATGGCCTGCCCTTGGATTCCCGTGCAGACTATACCAAGTCTGACTGGATTTGCTGGGTGGCGGCGCTTGCAGACGATAAAGAGGTACGCCGTGCGTTGCTTGCCCCTGTAGCGCTGATGCTGCGGGAGACTACCTCCCGCGTGCCCTTCTCAGATTGGTATGATACAAAAACGGGACGCTATCAGGCGTTTATTGCCCGCAGCGTGCAGGGCGGCGTGTACGCCCCGCTGCTTAGGCAGTAACGGTTGAAGGCTAAGGAAAACATGGAAGTAGTAAGGCTATTTGCCTTCGCCGATGAGCCTGGCCACGTGATAGCCGGGCAGCATTCCGCCATAAAGCGCAACGGCTTAATCGGCATGAAGATACGTGGGGTAGAGGGGGAGAATGTGTCTGTCCTCTCTGTGGCGAAAGCCCGGGAAGTTCATGCAAAGCTTTCCGATGCCGGGATATCGGTATGGTCTGCCGGTTTGCTCATTGGCAAGATTGACATCAAGAAGGATAACTATCCCCGCCACCTGGATCTGCTGTGCCATACTCCGCAAATTGCGCAGCACAGAATGAGCTTATCTAGTGCCACTGTGCATGGAAGGAAGCATTAGCATGGAACAGAAAATTAGAGTTGGCATCATTGGCATAGGCAACATGGGCTCGGGGCATGCAAATAGTATTATGAAAGGCCTTTGTCCTGATTTTGAGCTGGTGGCTGTTGCGGATATCGACCCTGGCCGTTTGGCGTGGGCAAAGGACCAGCTTCCGGGCAAGCTTGCATGCTTTGAGGATGCTATCGGTATGCTGGACAGCCGCCTGCTGGATGCCTGCCTGGTATGCGTGCCCCATTACGATCATCCGCGTTATGCCATGGAGTGTATGAAACGCGGCATCCATGTCATGGTGGAAAAACCTGCCGGTGTTTATACCAGGCAAGTTAGGGAAATGAACGAGGAGGCAGACCGGCATCCCGAATTGAAGTTTGGCTTGATGTTCAATCAGCGTACCAATTGCGTATACAAAAAAATGCGTGAGCTGGTCCAATCTGGCCGCTATGGTCAAATACGGCGCACCAACTGGATCATCACCGACTGGTACAGGCCCCAGGCATACTATGATTCGGGCTCTTGGCGTGCCACCTGGTCCGGCGAGGGCGGTGGCGTATTGCTGAACCAATGCCCTCATCAGCTGGATTTATGGCAGTGGATTTGTGGTATGCCGGTCAAGGTTCAGGCACATATGCACTTTGGCCTGTGGCATGATATTGAGGTGGAAGATGATGTGACGGCCTATGTGGAGTATGAAAACGGCGCCACCGGCGTATTCGTTACAACCACCGGCGATGCCCATGGCACCAACCGGTTTGAAATTCAAATGGACAGTGCGAAACTGGTTGTGGAAAACAGCAAGCTGTCCTTGCTGGAGTTCGATGTGCCGGAAAAGGAATGGTCCAAAACCAACCGGCAGCCCTTTGCCACCATGCCCTGTCATGAGGTAAGGGTTAAGACCGATGGGGATAACACGCAGCATGTTGGTGTTATCAACGCGTGGGGCGGTGCAATTCTACGCGGCTCGCCACTTATCGCCGATGGCCGTGAAGGGATTCATGGGTTAACGCTATCCAACGCCATGCACCTGTCTGCCTTTCTTGGACAGGAAGTCGGCATTCCCTTTGATGAAAAGCTTTTCTATAGCGAGCTGATGAAGCGCGTAGCAGTATCCAGGTATAAATCATCTGACAGGGCGAAGACTGTCTTTTCTGACATCAGCAGCACCTATACAGGGAATAAGTAACAAGGCAAAGCTATAAGATTCCCAAAGCTTATATAGTTTGGCTGCCTCTTCGCGGGCAGCCATTTGTTTATGGTATAAATGTGCATATGGGTTGCTTGTAAACCGGTCAAAGACCTCGTCAGGATAAATGGCCGGGACATCGCACACAAAGGCTGATAGGATTGCCCTGCGCGTACGGGGAGAAATATGCCTGCCAGCTTTGCACAAACTTTTACAAGGCATCGCCACGCACGTGCAGGAAAAAGCCGCTGGGCATGAGTAGCAACCAGAAGCGCATGGTATCGCCCCCGCACGTGCAGGAAAAAGCTGTGC
>JAEWNM010000061.1 GCA_023392755.1 Bacillota bacterium | reverse complement strand
TTGTGTTTTCAGCGGACAAAAAAACGCTGCTATTGTATCCCGCGGGGAAAGCGGACAGGGAGTATACGATCCCCAACGGGGTGGAGTCAATCAGCAGCGAGTGCGGGCTTCAATACGCCGCTGAACTTGATACCCTAGTCATACCCTCCGCAATGACAGAGCTGCCGGCAGCCGATGTAGGGCGGAGTTTGCGCAATGTATCCGTGTCCGCGGACAACCCCGCGTTTTCCAGCATCGGCGGCGTTCTGTTTTCCAAGGACGGCACGGAGCTGGTTCTGTATCCCTCCGGGCGTACGCAGGAGGAATATGCAATCCCGGAAGGGACGGCAGGCATTCGGGCCAATTATGCGTTTTGCGGGGCATCTTCGCTCAAGACCCTGGTGCTGCCCTCCACTGTTACCAATTTGGACTTATATGCCGAATTCCCGCCCGTGGAAAGCATTGGGGTGTCCGACAAAAATCCCGCCTACCGCTCCATTGGCGGCGTGCTGTTTTCCAAGGATGGAACCAAGCTTCTTTATTATCCCTTTGCCAGGCCGGGGGATACATATACGGCGCCGCCGGGCACCAGGGAGATCGGCATGGGGGCCTTTCAAGAGGGCACGCAGCATATCAGGCATGTGATATTGCCCGAGGGCCTTCAAGTGATTGATGACGGTGCGTTTGAAAACTGCAAATCCCTGGAAAGCGTACATATACCTGAGGGCGTAACAAATATCGGGAGTGGCGCGTTTGAAAACTGTAGCAATTTAACCACGGTCAACATTCCCGCGTCGCTTGCAATCATCGAAGGCGGCCTATTCCGCTGGTCGGGGCTTTCAGGTACGCTGAAAATCCCGGAAGGGGTTCAATCCATTCAAGATGAAGCGTTTTTCGGCGTGCATGGCCTAGATGACCTGTACCTGCCCGCATCCCTTGTGTACATGGATATTTGGGCTAACCTGATATTGAATGCCCACAGCGATAAGAGCAGCGTCACCATCCACGCCCCGGCGGG
Organism: Bacillota bacterium; assembly: GCA_023392755.1. GTDB lineage: Bacteria > Bacillota > Clostridia > Christensenellales > Aristaeellaceae > JAEWAH01. Next base: position 2,267 of record JAEWNM010000061.1, on the reverse strand, counting down.
GAGCTATGCCGAGAAGATCGCCGGGGAATCCGGGTTCGATCTGGTCATAGAGGAACCGTAGGGAAGACGCCTACATTCCCTTTTTTTCCGATGCCCTCGCAAACCCGTACAGCATGAAGACGATGCCAAGAATCTTTGTTCCAACGGAAAGGCCCAGGAACAGGCCGTCCAGAAACCGAAGGAAATCCGACGCGTCGCCGGCCGTTTGCTGCGCCGGCAAAAGCATGCCCACAAAAATCAGTAAAACGCCCAGCAGCACATGCCTGTAGGATTTGACCTTATCATACAGTTTGATAATTTCCAGCATGCTTTCTTCCGCCACCCGCACTCCGCCTCCATCCGTCAATTTTTCTCCGGCAAACAACTCGCCTACGGTAACGCCCAGTATATCGCACAGGGGACGCACGGCGGATGCGTCGGGCATGCACTTGCCGCACTCCCATTTGGATACCGATTTATCGGTAATATTCAGCTTCCCCGCCAGCTCCGCCTGGGTGAGCCCCTTTTCCCTGCGCAGGGCGGCGATAAACTGCCCTGTCTTTGCCTGATCCATACGCGCACCATCCTGTTCCTGTTTCTTTAGCCATGGCCATTATACCGCTGCCGGGCCTCGCGTTCACACCCATCATGGGTAGAGTTTGGGTACATTCCGGTTGAAAAACGTTTAGGGCGGCCTTCCCATGGGTTATGGGCGGGCCGCCCGTTTTCTCGGGCCGATGCGATTTGCTTTTGTCCCCGTTTGAAGGCCTTGGGCCACTGGGCTTTTTAAGGCTACAGCCTTTCCAGGATATACGCCAAAATGATATCGTGAAGCTCGCGGCTCCAGAAGCTGCCCTCGTGGGGCGCGCCGTCCACGCATACGGCCTTGACGTCCGCGCCGCAATCGCAAAGCCTGCGGTACATTGAAACCATCTGGCCATAGGGCACGATATCGTCCGCGTCGCCGTGAATCAGCAGGAAGGGGGGATAGGCCGCGCCCTCCCTGACGCGGTTCACCGGGCTCATGTCATAGGCGACCTGCCGGGGGTCCTTCCCCTGTGCCAGGGCACGAAACACGTTGCCCCGCGGCCCGTCGGGAATGCCGCCATGGGTGATCCACGAAAGGTCTGTGGGGCCAAAGCACTCCACCACCAGCTTCACCGCGTCGGACTCCTCCGCGCATTCTTCCGTCTTATAGGCGGCGTCGTCCCCCGTAAGGCCCAGGAGCAGCGCGGTGTTGCCGCCGGAGGATGTGCCAAAGACGCCAATCCTGCCCTTGTCGATGTTATACTCCGCCGCGTGGCCGCGCAGGTAGCGGACGGCTGTTTTCACATCCTGCAAATAGGCGGGGAAGGGGTGCCCGTCCAGGCAGTTTCTGTGGGTGACCATGGCCACGGCAATATTCCGCCTGGCGTAATCGGCCATCTGCGGCAGCTCATACCCAATGTTGGGAAACGTCCAGCCGCTGCCCTGCACAAACACCATCAGGGGCAGGGGCTCCTTTTTTTCCTTCGCGCCCCAGGGCGTAATCAGCGCAAGCTTAAGGCTTTGCCCCGCCGCGCTGGAAAATACAATGTCCTGGCGGACCTCCGCAAGGCCGGCAAGGGTTGGGTTGCCGGCGATGTGACGGATGGGCGGATACGGCTTTTTGATGCCGCGCTCTATATCCAGGTTTGTTTTGCTGTACACAATCACATGCTGCCCCTCCCCGCCGTAGGGGTGGGCCATGTCGGTGCCCCGGAACCATTCGTAAGGCCTGTCCTTGCCGCAGTCGCCGTCCATCAGGCCGGTTACGCCCGCCAGCAGTTCATCCGCCATCACCGCGTCCTCCAGCCCCTTGCTGTGGCCGGTAAGCAGATAATCAAACGCGCCCCTGTATTGCTTGAGCAGCCTTTCCAGCGACTGCTTCAATACGCCCATGGGGGTGGATTCCGTAAGCTGCATCCACAGGTGCGTGTTCATGGCGTCGCCGGAAAACAGCAGCCGGTGCTCGCGGCATAAAAGCGCCACGCTGCCCAGGGTGTGGCCGGGCACGCCTATGGCCTCCAGCGTAATGCCGCCCAGGTCGAACACCGTGCCCTCCTCAAGGGGCAAAAGCCTGCAAGGCCGAAGGCCGGACTTTTCCATGGCCAGCGTAATATCGGGAAAGGAAAAGTGTTCGTCGTGCAGCTTGAAATCCGCCGGATGCATATACGCTTCCTCAAAAAAAATGTTGCCGTATATGTGATCCAGGTGGCCATGGGTGTTTACCACCGTCACGGGCAGCTTCGTCAGCTCCTGTACGATGT
>JAEWNM010000050.1 GCA_023392755.1 Bacillota bacterium | reverse complement strand
GTATGGTGTTGATGACCACCCGCAAACCATATTCCAGGGCCAGGTCCATCAGTTCATCCAAATCGTCAAACGTAAATATGCCGGGCTCCCGCTCGATCCAGTTCCACACGGCCCACAATTTGACCGTATTGAAGCCAAGCTCCTTCATATTCGCCATATCCCGCCGCCAGCAATCCTTATACGGAAAAGGCGGGCGGAAATACTGCGCGCCAAAGATCATGCCGATGTTCAGGTCGCTCATTTGTGCCTCCAGCTTGTCAAAAAGTTTCACCGATTTCAGGAGATGCATTGAAGGGGCAGAGCCCCAGAAAGCGGCTTTGCTGTTTTTCGGGAAGATTTATCCCTTGACCGCTCCCGCCGTCATGCCGGTGACCAGATACCTTTGCATAAAGAAGCCGAGGATCACAATCGGGGTCAGCGTAATGGTGGCGGCGGCGGAGCATTTGCCCCAATCCACCGACATGGCGCCTGTGAACCTGGCGACAGCCACCGTCAAAGGATAGGTTTTGACATTTGTCAGCGTCAGGGAAAAGAGCAGCTCGTTCCAGGAGCTTTGCATGGAAAGAATCACCGCCGAGGCAACGGCGGGCGCCAGCATGGGCAGAATGATCAGGAAGAAGGCCTTCATTCTGGAGCAGCCAAGCTCCGTGGCCGATTCAAACATCTCGGCGGGGATATCCTCAATGAACCCCCGCATGAGCCATGTCACAAAAGGCACCGAAATGGCCGCGTGGGCCAGAATGGGCGATATGAAGTGCCCCGTCCATTGTATGCGGTTGAGCATGATGTACAAGGGGATCATGATGGTAATGGAGGGCACCAGCTTGCCCAGCATCATGATATTGCTGAGCCGGACGCCGATCCTGCTTTTGAACAGGCGCAGGCCGTAGGCGGCCAGCGTGCCCATCATGATCACCGCAAATGTGGTGCAGGAAGCGATAATCAGCGAATTCCAAAAATACTGTGCGAAATTGTCTACCGACAAAACGCGCTCAAAGTGCGTCAGGATGGGCGTGAACAGCAGCTGCGGCGGCATGCGCTTGATGTCCAGCGTGCGGCGGAAGGCGTTGGAGACGACGATATACACCGGCAATATGGCGATCAGCAGAAAGGACAGCACAAGCAGGCGCTGCAAAATACGGTTATACCACTTGGTCTTCACATTCATTGCACGTCACCTCCTCACTTATCTGCGCGTTTGCTGCTGAAGGAACAAAACGGTACGCCGAACATAACAAATGCAACCGCCATGGCCAAAAGGGACAGCGCCATGGCATATCCCATATCCACATTGGAAAACGCCTGATTGAAGGCATAGATGCTGACGGATATGCTGGAATTGTTGGGCCCGCCCCCCGTGAGCCCATAGATCAGGTCGAATATCTTCACGGTGTCCACGCCGCTGATAAACAGCACCACCATATACACCTTGCGCAAAAGCGGGAATGTGATTTTCTTAAACGCCCGGAACCCTCCCGCACCGTCCACATAGGCCGCCTCGTATAACTCCTGGGGTATGGACACCAGGCCGGCCGTGAGCACGATGATATAAAAGGGCACCACCTGCCACCAGTGGGCAATGATGACGGACAGAAGCGCCGTGCTCTCGCCCGTGACGCCGGGGAAGGCGGCAATCCCCAGGCCAAAACGCTTCAGCACCCAGTACAAAATCCCCTGGGGATCATAGATATAGCGCCACATCAGACTGATGATGATGGGTGAAATGAGCAGAGGCATCGTTACAATGGGGCGCACAACGGCGGCCTCCCTGCGGGTAAGCTGAAAGATGATTACAGCCGCCAGGGTACCAAAGGCCATATCCCCGGCAATGGCGCCAATGGAAAACCGAACGGTGTTCCAAACGCTTTTTAAAGCCACGGTATCGGAAAACAGCCTTGCGTAATTGGCGAAGCCAACAAAATCCTGCTGAAAATCGATGGCGCCCATGGAGTAGCGGAAGAGGCTGATAAACAGCCCGTACACCAGCGGGATGACCATTACGAACACCACCAGCGTCAGTGCGGGCAAAAGCAAAAGCAGGGGCAAAAGATCGCCCCGCTCCAGCGACCAATAGAAAATCCTTGGTTTTTTGCGCATATCAGCATCCTCCATCAACAACTGCGCCGCCGGACAGACCGCTAGGGCCTATCCGGCGGCTTTGTGCATCGCGTTTTACTTTTTCATTCCGAAATCTACATCCTTCATGTCACTGACGATGCGGTTCATGACTTCGGCGGGGTCGGCATCGGTGGAAGCGATTTCAGACAGGCCCAGGATCAGAGCATCGGACATGGTTTGAATATTTTCGGTCACAGGGTACATTTTCCCGTTGGCCAGCACGTCCATCACCACAGGCAGGAAAGGCGTCTTTGCCAGCACTTCCTGATCGCCGGACAGGGAGGTGATGGCGCTGATCTGCTGGTTCTCCATGGTTTGGGCCTTTTCCGTTTCCGGGCTGGTGATCCAGGAGATGAAGTCGAAGGCTTCCTTGGGATCGGGGCTGTTGGCGGCCACGCCCCATACCCAGTAGGCATTGTTGCCGGCGGCGCCCTTGCTGCCGGAAAGCGGCGCGTACTTTACGGTATCCACAATGGTAGAGAGCTCGGGGTTCGCGTTTTGGTTGAGCAGGCCGCTGATGGTGATGCCGATGGGGGCAACGCCAGTGCGCACAGCCTCGCAGGTCTCGTCATGGTGCCAGGCCAGAACGCCGTCGACACCGTACTTGCACAGCTCATCATACATTTGGGCGGCGTAAATGCCTGCTTCGCTGTTCAAGGAAAGATTCCCTTCCGCGTCGAAGAAATCACCGCCGGAGGAGAACAGAAGCTGGGCAAACACCTGGGTAGAGGCGGCGCCCTGCTTGGCAGGCAGCGCGATGCCGGTGCCCTCGTTTTCCTTGAACCATTTAGCTACGGCCACCAGTTCTTCGGCGGTGGTGGGAACGGCCAGCTTGGCCCGCTCGAACGCGGCGCTGTCATACGACAAAATCAGCGTCTGGGCATAGGTGGGCAGGCCGTAGAGCTTGCCGTCCGCGCCGTAACAGCCCTCCAGCATGCCGCCGGCGTAAATGGAAAGGTCCAGCCCGGCTTCCTTCACGAATTCGTCAATGGGCTGCAGGTAGCCGCCTGAAACGTACTCATTCATCCATTTGCAGTCCACCCACACCGCGTCGTAGGTGCTGTCGCCCTGGGCGGACTGGAAGGACAGAATCTGCTTTTGCTTCATGTTGCCGTAGTCCACATCGTCAATGGTCACCTGATCGGCCGTATACCCTTTTACCAGCTGCTTTTGGAGATCGGCATGGGGGCCGGCCCAGCGGGAGACGAGAATGCTTTTCCCCTCTGCCAGAGCCATCGCGCCTGAGGCCAGCGTAAGGACCAAAGCCAGTAGCACTGCCAGACCCTTCTTGGTAGACTTCATATCGGAACCCTCCTTTTTATTTTCATGCGCTTCGCGCATAAAATGACCATTATCCAAGGATGACATTGCCGGCACCCAGTTCCCTGAATTTATGAAGCCATGCATCCTTTTGCTCCTTTGAGGCGTTGGGAAGGTCCACCGGCATGCGCATCATGCCAAGCCCCGTTGTTTTGCCAACGCCCAGCCGGTGGTAGGCCATGATCTCGCCATGCTCGATGCCGGGATACGCTTTTAAAAGCGCCGCCGCCGCCTGTATGTGCCCGTCATCATCATTCACGCCGGGGATCATTGGCAGCCTGAGAATGATCCTTGCCCCATGCTCGTAAAGAAACGAAAGGTTTTTCAAAATGAGATGATTGTCCTGGCCGCAAAGCTCCTTGTGCCGGTTCGGGTCGGACGCCTTGTAGTCAAACAGGAACAGGTCCACCATGGGAAGAATTTCACGGTAATGCTCTGTCGGCGCAAAGCCGCAGGTTTCCATGCATACGTGCAGATTGCCCTTTTGCTGAAGGAATGCCTTTACGAAAGGGAACTGCATCATGGGCTCACCGCCGGTCAAGGTGATGCCGCCCGTTTGGCCGTTGGCATCGCGCCGCAAAAAGTAGGGCCTGTCGCCTTCCACCAGGCTCAAAAGCTCCGCCACGGTATAGCGGCTGCCCAGCAGCTTCAATGCGTCATAGCAGCACACCTTCATACAATTGCCGCAGCCCACGCATTTATCAAAATCCACACCGTGCCAAAGCGTGCCGTCCTTTTGCGAAAACGTATGAACACCCTGAGCGCACACCGGTTCGCACGCGCCGCAGCCCACGCACAGCCTGCCGCTGTATTGAAGCTGAACGCCCATTGAAAAGGATTCCGGGTTATGGCACCACAGGCAGCGCAACGGGCAGCCCTTGAAAAAGAGGCTCGTGCGTATCCCCGGCCCGTCCATAAGGCTCAGCCGCTGGATATCGAACAGAATGCCCTGCAGCTCAGTAGGTGGCACGGTCATACAACTCCTGCTGCACATCTTTTTCCAGGGTTACAAACCTGGCGCTGAACCCGCCTACGCGAACGATCAGGTCCTGATACTCCTCCGGGTGTTCGATAGCGCCCTTCAGGTCATCCTTCCCCACCACGCTGATCATGGCCTGGGCGCCGCCCCGCTCAAAATACCCTTCCAGAACGCCCCATACCTTTTCCCTGGCCGCCTCAATGGTCTCGCGGCTGAAGCGCACATTTTGCACCATGCCGGCGTGGTTGTCGTGCCGGAGCTTTGAAAGGGAATTGAGCATGGAGGTAACGCCGTTTTTGTCCGTGCCGCTGGCGGGGTTATTGGCATTGGCCATGGGCGTGCCGGACTTGCGCCCGTCGGGGGTCGCGCCCACCCAGCGGCCGCAGGTGGTGTTCTGCTGGTTGTTGATGGTCACACCAAGATAGCTGTCCAGCCCCACCTTTTCCGCCTGGGCCATGATCGTCTCATGCAGGTAATCGAAAAACGCCACCGTGACGCCGTCCACATAGTCGTCGTCATTGCCATACTTGGGCACATCCATCATCATGCGCCGCTTAAGCTCGTGGCCCACAAAATTGTCTTCCATCGCTTCAAGCATCTGTGCGGCGGTCAGATTCTTCTCCTCAAACACCAGCTTTTTGATGGAAGCGAGGCTATTGGCGGCGTTGATTCCGCCGTAAATCTCCAGCGTTCCGCCCAGATGCGCGCAGCCGCCCGCAAAGATGGGCTTGCCCTTATCAAGGCAGCCGTCATAAAGCATTGTACACATCATAAACGGATGGAGCAAACCTGTAATTTCATATTCGTACTTTTCAAATTTTGCCTGGGCATTGATGTAATAGGCCAGTGCACTTTTATACACATCATAGAATTCCTCAAAGGTTTCGCACTCTGTGATGGGCTTGGTTTTCGGGGCCTTCTGCCACTGCATCATGGGATCAAAACCGCCGTACATGGTGGTTTCGAGAATTTTGAGCACATTGATGGAGCCGCTGGGTGTGCCGAAGCTGTAATGGTCCAGCTCAATTTCGCCGCAGCCCAGGGGCACATACCGCTCCGCCAGCTCCCGGCTGACTTTGAACGCCTTCTGCACGCCGGGCACAAGCACGTCGTCGTTGTACATCAGCGGGAAGGAGCGGCCTTCCTCCAGTTCCCGTTTGGCCGCATCCATCACCGCCTTGGGGGTTTCTAAATTAAATCTGAGGGTAAACTGGGGAAGCACCTCCTTGAACACCCGGGAAGCCTCGATGGCCAGAAGGCAGAAACGGTCGGCATTTTGTACATTGCGCCGTCCATACCCGCCGACGATAACCCGCCCATCCATTTCGCAGTCCAGGCTGTCGATCAGGCGGTAGAAGCTGACCAGAAGGTCCAGCGCCTCCTGCTCTGTGAGCACACCAGCATCCATATCCTTTGCGTACAGGTCACCCATATAGATATCCATGCGGCCAAACTCCAGCTGGGGCACCATCATGCCGTACAGCCACGCAAGCTGCAGCCCTTCAATAAAGCTCTGCGGGGCATGATCCGCAATGTTCTCAAGGGCCACGGCAAGCCGCTCCATCTGGGCTTTGCGCTTTTTCGTATTCGCGCTCTTTGCCAAAGCCCTTGCCTGGGGCACATACCAAAGGCACATATCGCGAAGCACATCCAGCGCGCCCAGCATGCAGTCAAACAGAATCACGTCGCCGCCCGTTTGCCCGGCACGCCCGCGATGTTCTTCGATCTCCTGCCTGAGGCCGGGGATGCCGAGCCTCACCAGCTTGTCAAAATCGGGATATGACCCGGCCATGCGGTAAATGGGAGAAACGGGCAGAGGCAAATATTTCCAGTGATCGCTGAAGACCGCCTGCTTGATATCGCCGGGCGTTTTGCGCGCCACCACCGCCGTTGTGTTGCGGGATTTCCAGTATGTCAGCAAGTCGTGAACGTCTTCCCTGTACTTCGCGTTTCCGCTGGTTCTTTCCAGCGCATTGACCATGGCGTTCTCATCCATATAAAAGCCAAAGCCGCCTGTCTGCTGCTGTATGCCCAGGCCTACAAGCCCCATTTGAATGCGGCCCGCCAAAAGGTCCGTATCCTCAATGGCATGCATGACACCGGGGTACTGGGCTTTGATCAGGGCCAGCTCGATCTGTGCAGGATGTGTATAGCGTTTCACCGCATCACGGTATGCCTTGGTGAATTGCATTTCCAGCGCCAGGTCCTTCCGGGGATTGGCAACCTTAAAATTGTTCATAATTGACCCCTTTCCAGATAAAACCTCTTCGCCGCAAAGGGAAGGGATTTCAAGCAAACATACCAATGGCGCGCAATGAATCATAAGCACATCAGCCAATAATCCAGCTATTCATATGCACTCCACTTGCCTTCTGCGTACAGTTTAGCACATCAGAATTACTGAATCTTGTCTTGCAATGATTCTTTTTTTGTATTATATTGATTTCATGAGGAGGGGTAGGTGTGATTCAGTATACCTTTGACACCTTCCGGGCCAACCGCAGCTATGCCAGCATCATCGGCAGCCCGGCCCAATTGTGCATACAGCACACCCATGACTACTTTGAGATTTCATTGGTGCGGAGCGGGGCATGCCTGCATTACATCAATGACGGGATGCAAAGGCTTCAGGTGGGATGCCTGAATTTCATACGGCCAAGCGATTTTCATTATTATCAGCCCTTGACATCCGACTTTTCCATTATCAATGTGCTCATCCCCCAAGAAACCGTCCGCGCGCTGTTCGAGTATCTTGGAAACGGCTTTGAACCAGGCCGCCTGTTGGACGCGCCGCTGTCGCCGGTGGCGCACATGACCATGGCGGACTTTGGCAACCTTCAAAACGAGCTGGAACAGCTGATGCTCTATAAAAAGCTGCTGGGCGAAAAAGCGGACGCCATGTTCAACATTACCCTGATGAACATAATCACCAGGCATTTCCCCATGGCCCTGGCCCATAACCATACGGATATCCCATCGTGGCTCCGCCTGCTTTTGCTGGAGATGCTGAAGAAGGAGAACTTTTCCCAGGGGATAGGGGCCATGTACAAGCTGTGCGGCAAAACGCCGGAACACCTGTCCCGCTCCTGCCAGAAATACCTTGGCATGCCCCCCGGCAGGCTGATCAATGAAATCCGGCTGCACCACGCGGCCGTGCTGCTGGTGAGCACCGAAGAGAAGGTGATCGACATATGCCATGAAGCCGGGTTTGACAACCTGAGCAACTTCTATCATCTTTTTCAGAAAATGTACGGCATGGCACCCAGGACATTCCGCCGCATGCAGGACACATCGCGTATCGCGGGCGGCGCCATCGCCTCGGTAATGCTTCCCACCCCCATTCCGGTCGCGCCGCCGCCGCCGATGGCATAACCGGTTTCAAGCACCCGCGAAAGCGGGGACCGCGATGGCGGGGACCGCGATGGCGGGGACCGCGATGGCGGGG
>JAEWNM010000249.1 GCA_023392755.1 Bacillota bacterium | reverse complement strand
TCCAAACAGGCGCTGCGTATTGCCACGCCGTTTGTTCTTCTGGCGGTACGGTTTGGGGCGGCCTTTTTTTTGCTGAACTGTCTGCTGCTGACCGGAAAATGCAAGCTTCGCTTAAGAGGCAAGAGGATTGGGCTGCTGCTGCTTTTGGGACTGATTCAGCCCGTTGTGTATTTTATTTTGGAAAACTACGGTGTCATGCTTTCCGCCACATCGTTTGTAGGAACCATATTGGCGCTGATTCCCATCGCAAGCATCGTAACGGCGCGGATTTTTTTGGGTGAAAAGATACGGGCTTTCCAGGCCGGCTGCTCGCTTGTTTCTGTTTTTGGCGTTTTTTTGACCACGCTTGCGCAGGATACGGGCGGCTTCATCTGGCTGGGCTTGCTTCTGCTTTTGCTGGCGGTATGCATGGGCGCCATGTTCAATGCGCTGAGCAGGAAAATTTCGGTTCAGTTTTCGGCATTTGAAAGGACATACGTAATGTTCGCGCTGGGGAGTGCCGTTTTCACCTGCATCGCATTGATTCAAAGCGCGGGAAACATGCGGGACATGCTTATCGTGCCGCTGAGCCGTGCGGATTTCTGGGTATCCATACTCTTCCTGGCCGGGCTTTCCTCCGTAGGGGCGTTTCTGATGCTGAATTACGCCATAACTCACCTGGACGTCGCAAGAGCCTCCATATTTGCCAATATCACAACAGTGATTACCATACTGGCCGGTGTGCTTATTTTGCATGAGAATTTCGGTGTTTATCAGGTCATAGGATCAGCGATCATTATCGCGGCGGCATACGGTGTGAATGCAAGGCGCGGCTATGGCGCGCCAAGCGAGGATACAGGTGGCGGCAAGGCGCTTTCCGAGTGAATTTAAGGCGGCATGAAGTGGTCGCCGGAGTATGCTTCCCTCCGGTATGCGGCAAGCATCCCATAAAAAAGCGCAGGGGCAGGGCCCCCGCGCCAGTGTATCAACAAAGTGGCTGACGCCACTTTGTTGAGTTTTTCCCTCGCTGCATTGCAAAAGGCTGCGCCTTTTGCGGCCGTTTGCTCGGGCAAGGAAGGAATTTTTCCAAAATTCCTACGCAAACCACCGCACATGTCGCTGGTTTGCGATATAAAATCGGAGGGCTTCGGCCCTCCGATACCTCCCTGGGTTTTTTGATGGTCTGTGCAGGGGCAGGGTCCCCGCGCTTTTTTTAGTTACTCATCCGTACCATCTTGTAGTATGTTTTGGCGGTGGCGGTATACACCATGCCGTACAGCAGCGCAAATATCCCCGCGGTTCCGAAGATGCTGATGGCGATGAGCAGTTTGTCGCCCAGGCCGAACATGGAGAGCATTTCGGTCATCATATGCAGTGCGCCCCAGGTATGCAATGCGGCGGCGACGAGGGGGAGTATGAAGACCGACAGAATTTGCTTGCGCACGGTATGCCTTACCTCATCGCGGCTCATACCCACCTGCTGAAGGATGATGTAGCGGTCGTGGTCCATATATCCTTCCGATACCTGCTTGAAGTAAATAATCAGGGTGGTGGCCATCAGGAAGAGCAGGCCCAGGAAAACGCCCAGGAAGAGGAAGCCGCCGTACATGGCATACCATTCCCTGCGCACCGTGTCCACGCTGGATATCTGAAAGCTTTCACCCTTATCCGACATAGAGTCCCGCACGGCTTGGGAATAGGTTATAAGCGCCTCATCCTCTCCGTCGGTGTTCCACCAGAAGCCGCTGTACCAAAAGGTTTCCGCCTCCGGGCCGTTGATGCTCCCGGCAAGGGCCACCGCCGTTTCCCTGTCCCTGACAATAAGGTACATGGGCGGCTCCAGGGCTTTGTTGCCTTTGTGGTTAAGGGGAAAGGCTGCAAGGATTTCCTTGATATGCAGCTGCATGCCGCCTGCCGTCAGGGTGTCGGCCTCCGGCACGTCCCGGCTTTGGAAGAGAAGCGCTTCTCCGTCTTCCAGCACATAGCCGCTTCCGGTCATGCGGTTGAACTCCGCAAGGGGAAACAGTTGAAGCGACCATACGTTTTCATACCGCTCCGAGGTTTCCATGTCCTGCATATCCGCCTTGTACAAAATGCTGCCTTCTCGGTAGACGGCGGTTTCCGTGTAGACGCCGTGGTAGAAATCGGTAACCGCGACGTTATGCTCTTTCGCTTTGCCGTAGATCATCTGTTCGGCCCAGGCGGGTTCGATGGCATCTTCCTGGTAGGCCAGCGTCTGATCCATGGGGTGCTGGTCGCGGAGCATGCTCTCCTGGCTGATGTACAGCGCGGCGGTGGTGCCGATGGTGATGATGGCCATGGTGCTCAGAATGCAGATGCCGGCCAGCCCGGCGGCGTTTTGCTTCATGCGGTAGATCATGCCGGATACGGAAATGAAGTTGCGGGGCTTGTAGTAGTATCCCTTGTTGCGCCGCAGCATTTTCAAAAAAGCTATGCTTCCGGCAATGAACAGCGCGTAGGTGCCCACGATTACCAGAATGACAGCGATAAAGAATATGGAAAGGGCCTCCAGAGGATTGCCCACGCTGTTGGCCGTTATGTAACCGGCAGCCATGGCGGCGGTGCCTATCAGCGCCAGAAGCCAGCGGGTTTTGGGCTCTTTTTCGCCCTTTTGCTGGCCCTTTAGCAGGGTGACGGGGTTGCTCAATTGCACCTGCAGGCGGTTATACAAAAGCAAGAAAAAGAAGACGGCCGCGAACAGCCCGGCTGTCAGCACAAGCGGGAGCTGGTTCACCTGGAAAACAAGGGGAGTGGGGATATGCATCAGCGCCTGGATGAGCAGGAACATGAGCCTGCTCAGGGAGATTCCAAGCCCGATCCCCGCAGTAAGGCTGATAAGAAGCAAGGCTGTCATCTCGTGAAAAAGGATGCGGGCGATGTGCCTTTTTTCCAGGCCCAGTATGGCGTACAGGCCCAGTTCCTTTTTGCGGCGCTTTATCAGAAAACTGTTGGCGTAAAACAGGAAGGTCAGCGCGAAGATGGCCACCACAACGGCACCCAGCGTCATCATCACCTGCATGGACTCGGCGCCCCGCAGCTTTTTGATACCGTCGTTCAAAGCGATCATGGCAAAGGTATAGAAGACAAATATGGTGCACACGGTGCTCAGAAAAAAGGAAAGGTAGGTCTGCTTGTTCTTCCACAGGTTGGAAAGGGCCAGACGCAAATACAAAAACCGTTTACGCACCCAACTCACCCCCGGCGGAAAGAACAGTGAGCGCAGATATGATCTTTTGGTAGAACGCGTCCTGGGCCATGTCGCCCCGGTACATTTGATGGTATACACGCCCGTCGCGTATGAACATTACACGCCCTGCGTAGCTGGCTGCCTGGGCGCTGTGGGTAACCATCAAAATGGTCTGCCCCCGAAGGTGGATGGAGGCAAAGGTCTTCAGCAGGTTTTGGGAGGCCTTGGAATCCAGCGCGCCGGTCGGCTCGTCGGCCAGAACCACCTTGGGGGCGGTAATCAGCGCCCGGGCCACGGCGGTGCGCTGTTTTTGGCCGCCGGATATTTCATAGGGGAATTTGGAAAGAATGTCGGCGATGTGCAGGATATCTGCCACGGCGACAAGCTTGGGTTCCATATCCCGGTAGCTTTTCCCGGCCAGCACCAGCGGCAGAAGAATGTTGTCCCGCACGGAGAAGGTGTCCAGCAGATTGAAATCCTGGAACACAAAGCCCAGGTTGTCCCGGCGGAAGGCGGAAATTTCCTTGTCACGGATTTGGGCCAGGTCGCGGCCTTCCAGCAGAACCTGGCCTTCGGTGGGCTTGTCCAGCGCGGCCAGAATGTTCAGCAGCGTTGTTTTTCCCGAGCCGGATTCGCCCATAATGGCGACGAACTCGCCGGATTCCACACAGAAGCTGGCGTCGCTGAGGGCTTCGACTTTTTGTCCGCCCAGTAAGGTTGTGTACACTTTTTTCACATGAATAACGTCAAGCAAGGGCATTGTGCATTCCTCCCGATGGATGATTGCGCCGATTGCTACCGCCTCCGGTACAGGGCGCCAGATCATTGTAGCGCAGGAAAAGGATTCCCGCCTTGATCAAGCCTTACAAACCGGGAGGGGAAGCTTACAATTTTGAAAGGTTCAACGCATTTGCCAGAAGGAGGCTTAGAATATTTCCAGCGGATTGACGGAAACATCGATGGATACGGTGGTTCCACGGCCGACTTCCGAACGGATGGCAAGGTTGTGACCCAGTTTTTTGGCAACCTCCCTGGCCAGGTACAGCCCGATGCCCGTGGCCCGCTGATCCACCCGCCCGTTATGGCCAGTGAAGCCGCGCTCGAAGACGCGGGGCAAATCCTCCTTGGGAATGCCCATACCGCTGTCGGCAACCATCAAAATGGGGCCCTCATGGGCATATATGCGTATGGAGCCCTGCTGGGTATACTTGATGGCGTTGGAAAGGACCTGCTCCAGGAGGACAAGAAACCATTTCTCATCCGTAAGCACCTGGGCATCCATCGGCTCAAGCTCCAGGACTATTTTTTTATGTATGAACAGCAGCGCATATTTCTTGACAGCCTTTTTGACAAGGCTGTGAAGATCGTAGCTGCGCAATTCCAGATCGTCGGACAGGTTTTCCAGCCGCAGGTATTGCAGCGCCATTTCCGCATACCGCTCCGTTTTGAACAGCTCCTCCTCCAATTGGCTTGCTTCCGCCGCATCTCCGCTTTGTAAAAGCAGCCGCATGGCTGAAAGGGGCGTCTTGATCTGATGCATCCACAGGGTGTAGTAATCCTCTCGTTCCCGGAGCCTGCGGGTTTGATCGTTCTTCTCCTTAAGGCGAAGCTGGGCCTGGGCGCTTACAATGGCCTGGTACGCTTCCTCCAGCATGCCTGCGGGAGGGGGAAGCCCCTGGGGCAGTGTTTCGGAATGGGCAAGGCCCGCTTCCACCTGCCTGTACCTTCTTTGGTACCGCGTCCAGGCCATAACAGCCACAACCAGCATCGCAAGGCCCGCGATTTCCAGCGCATACCACAGCGGCCCCATATCCAGGCGGGAGAGGGAACCGATCATAAGAAAAAGGGCGGCAACTGTGATGCTAAGCAAGACCGCGCCCGCCTTTTCCTTCAAAAACGATGCGAACAGCATAAGGGCGGAGACTTTTTTCATGGCTGCGCCTCCAACAGATATCCCATGCCCTTTTTGGTGGCGATGAAGTCGTTCAGCCCCGCGTCCTCCAGTTTTTTGCGCAGCCTGGCCACATTGACGGTAAGCGTGTTGTCGTCGATAAACACATCGCTGTCCCACAGGCTTTGCATCAGCGCGTCGCGGCTGACGGCGCTGCCCTTGTTCTCCAGAAGCATCTGCATGATCTTTGTCTCATTGCGGGTCAGATCAATTTTTTGTCCCGCGTAGTGAATCGCGCCTTCTCCCAAATGGAACACGGCGCCCCGGTGCTCCAGCGCGTGAAGCTGCCCCTGAAAATCATAGGCGCGGCGCAGCAGCGCCTGTATCTTGGCCACCAGCACGCTTAAGTCAAAGGGCTTGGTGATATAGTCGTCCCCGCCCATGGACATGGCCATGACGATATCCATATTTTCGGTATGGGAGGAGAGAAACAGGATGGGTACGCGGGAAAACTTGCGCATCTCGGCGCACCAATAAAACCCGTTGTACCGGGGCAGGGAAATATCCAGCAGCACCAGATGCGGCTCTTCCTCACGAAACGCTTCCAGCACGGTGGAAAAATCCTTAACAGCAAAGGCGGTATAGCCCCATTTTGCCAGATGGCTTTTCAGCACCCCGGCAATGGTGGCGTCGTCCTCCACGATCATAATTTTGTAGGCTGCCATACAAACCCCTCCCACGGGATTATAGCATAGCCTATTGGCAATGGAAAGTGAGGGCGTGCGTAAGCAGGGGGGGGATTCGCCCCTGCTAGGGCGACCAAAGGGCTTTCCGGTCGCCCTTTGGAAACCTTCGGCTGTGATAAGCCATAAAATAGGTTACAAATGCGGTTGCCCTGTGTGGGTAAGGCAAAGCCATTGCCGGCGCGCCGGCAGGCCTTTTGTTTGTGTGTACCCTTGGCCTTTCATTGACACAGGAAAATGCAGGGGGTAGAATGGGGAGAAACCATCGTTCATGCTGGGGTGCATCATGCGGGAGACGGCGTTGCTTAAGCGCATTGCGCAGGGATATCGGGAGGCGCTGGGGGAGAATCTTGCCGGGCTATACCTGCACGGCTCCCTGGCCTTTGGCTGCTTTCATTGGGAAACGGGAGACATCGACTTGATTGCCATGGCAAGGGACAAGCTTTCGCCTGTCGAAAAGCGGCGGCTGCTTTCTTTCTTGCTGGATATGCGGCCCCAGTGTCCGCCCAAGGGCATTGAAATGAGCGTAGTGCTCTTTGAGCATTGCCGCCATTTTTCCTACCCTACCCCCTACGAGCTGCACTTTTCGCAGGCATGGGCGGAAACGGCGGAAAAGGAGCCGCTGCTTCTCATGGGTGATGAAGCAAAGACGGATCACGACCTGGCAGCCCATTTTGTGATGCTGCGCAAAGCCGGCATTGTGCTGTGCGGACCGCCCATTGAGGATGCGTTTGCAATCGTACCCCGCCGCAGCTTTGTTGACAGCATACGCAGGGATATGGCAAACGCACCTGAGGATGCTTTGTCAAACCCGGTGTATGTGACATTGAACCTGTGCCGCACGCTGGCCTTCCTAACGGAAGGACTGCTGCTTTCCAAGGAGGAAGGCGGGCGGTGGATGATAAGTCACACATCTTTTGAATGGCAACGGCTGATTTATGCTGTGCTTGAATGCTACCGGACCGGCGAAGCCTATGCACTGCAGCCGGACATGGCCCGGGATTTTGCCCTGTTGATGCGTGACAGGATGAAGACGCTGTTTTGATGGATATGCCGCAATATAAAGGAGGGCTTTATATGCTGTCCCGCGAGGATTTCCGTGCCATCCGCCTATTCATCTACCGCAACGCCCGCCCGTTGGACCTGTACCGCTGGCAGTACCACTTTGAGAACGGTTTGGCGGAGAAGGTGGTATGGGCGCTGTCCGCTTACCAGAACGGGGATGGAGGCTTCGGGAACGCTTTGGAGGCGGATGCCTGGAACCCGAATTCATCGCCGATACAAACGGGCACGGCGGCCTGCATACTGCTGGAGACGGCTTTTTCCCAAATGAACCATCCCTTGCCTTGGGGTATGCTTCAATATCTGGACAGCGGTGCCGATTTCGAAGATGACCGCTGGATGAGCGTTGTGCCCTCCAATGACGATTATCCACACGCGCCCTGGTGGCATTCAAACTCTGAAAGCACAAGCCACAGCGAATACAACCCCACCGCCATTTTGGCGGGGTTTGCCCTGTATTTTGCCCCCAAGGGCTCCCTTTTGTTCAAAAAGTGTCTGAACATCGCCCGGGAATTGATTGCAGCCTTCCTCGCCTCACCCGGGCTTGCCACACATCCGCTTTTGTGTATGGAGGCGATGGCGGCCTGGATTCAAAAGGCAGGGCTGAAGGAGGCGTTTCCCTTTCCGGCGCTGGAGGAGGAAATCCACCGCCAGGCGGCGCGCCTGATATTGGCCGACAAAGACAATTGGGGCGGATATGCCTGCCGCCCTTCCGAGTTTATCCATTCCGCGGCCCATCCCCTTTACGGGGAGTTTCGCGAACTGGTTGAAAGGGAGCTTGACTGGTTGACGGATACCCGTAACGCCGAGGGGGTCTGGAATATTTCCTGGGGCTGGAGCGGCTTTGAAAAGGCGTTTGCCATCAGCGAAAATTGGTGGAAGGCCGATATTGTGCTGCGCAACATGCGCTTTTTGAAAGCGTTTGGCCGTGTGGATACGGCGGATCGTGGCATTTGTCTTTGAAAGGGGTAAAGCGGGATGACATTTGATACCATCAGCCATTACGGTGATTTCTGCACCCGGCTCCGGCAGGCCGGTTTTTCCATGGGCGGGGAAAACGCGGAGGGGATATTCACGCTCTGCGATCACTTCGGGAAAGGCCTCCGCTGGCATACCGGCGACCGGGAAACCGATCCATGGGCGTTTCGCATCCGTGTGCTGACGGAGGAAGACGACATCGGCTACGGCAAGCTGTTTTTTCAAAAGGGCGGCTATATCACCAGGGATTGGGCGCCCTGCTTTATCGCCCTCAAACGGCGGCATAGAAGCTATGAGGATGTATACCGGGAAGGCGGGATGAGCCTAATGGAAAGGGCCGTGTGCCGGTATGTGGAGGAGAAGGGGGAGGCGGCACTGCACCAGATCAAGGCCGCCGCGGGAGAAAAGGGGCTGGAGGCGGCACTGGCACGGCTACAGACAGGCATGTTTCTCACCATTTCCGGGCAGACCATGAGGCTTTCAAAGGAAAACGTGCCATATGGCTGGCCTGTGACCACCTTCCGCCTGACGGATGATTTCTGGGGGCCGGATGTCATGGACAAAGCGAACGCCATGCCTTTTGAGGAGGCTTCAATGAGCATCGCGCAGCGTGTATACGAGCTGAATCCGGGCGTTTCGAAGAAGGCGCTGGAACGGTTTTTGCGCTGACAATACCGCTTGTTTTTATGGATTTGGATGATATTTGCAAGCCTTTCAAAAGGGAAAAAAGATGTTGACAGCATGGGGCGCATGTGGTAAGATTTTATCCTGTCAGCAAGGGCGGGGAACCCTGCTGTGTGGGTCGCCGGACTGCGGTATGCGCCTGTAGCTCAGTTGGATAGAGCAACGGCCTTCTAAGCCGTGGGTCAGGGGTTCGAATCCCTTCAGGCGCGCCAGTTTTTTATGGTGGGTATAGTTCAGCGGTAGAGCGCCAGATTGTGGCTCTGGATGTCGTGGGTTCGAACCCCACTACTCACCCCATCTTTCCCTTTCCCTGGCGGCTGCTGGGCAGCGGTGGGGTGTCGCCAAGCGGTAAGGCACGGGACTTTGACTCCCGCATTCGTAGGTTCAAATCCTGCCACCCCAGCCATTTTTTTGACCCATTAGCTCAGTTGGCAGAGCACTTGACTTTTAATCAAGGTGTCCGGAGTTCGAATCTCCGATGGGTCACCACGTAAAGCCCTTGAAAACACTAGGTTTTCAAGGGATATTTTTTTATAAAGCATAATAATCATTCTGGGGTTGTGCAGCCTTTTTTTTCTGCCGATGAAAATGCAGGTGATTTTCTTGAATTGGGACATGTATAAGCATTAAATAAACCTTCAATCTGACGAATGAGGAACAAAGAAACTCCCTTGAAAATCAGATGTTTCAAGGGGCTTATGCTGCATGAAGTTTTCTATCTGGCAATGGTAAGCAGCCTTGAATCTGTCTTGATTCTTTCTGTAATGCTGGCGTCCCTATGTTCGTATCCTGCACTACAGTTGATAACAAAACCTGAAATATCAGAATATCCAGAAATAATGCCAATTTTGCGGTTGACAAAGCTTAAATCATAATGTATGATACGTAACGAGTGATACATAACACAAGATATTCTATGTGAAGGAGGAAATCAAAGAATGCCGCCCAAGGTAAAAGTCACTGAAGAAGCCATTCTCGACGCGGCAATAGAGATCACAAGAGAGAAAGGTATTGCCGGTGTGAATGCCAGAGAGCTTGGAAAGGCATTAGGGTGCTCTGTACAACCTGTATTCAGGAACTTCCAAAGCATGGAGAAGCTGAAGGAGGGCTTGTATAAAAAGGCGGAAAACACATTTGACGATCACATGAGACGCGGGATGGAACTTCACCGGATTCCTTTTCTGGGAATGGGGCTGGCGTATATCAAGTTTGCAAGGACGGAAAAAAACCTTTTCAAATTCCTTTTTATGGCCGACGGATTCAAAGGCAAGAGCGTGCTTGACATGATACGGGGAGAGGAAAACCGAGAGATTATACACATGATCGCGGGAATGACGGGACTTGACTTTGAAAATGCCGAGCAGTTGTTTTTGGGCATATGGTTGATTACGCACGGCATTGCCGCCATGATGGCGGCGAACGACTGTGATTTCAGCGAAGAACTGATTATCAAGTTGCTCATGGATTCGTTTTCAGGCATGAAATATCAATTAAGTATACAGGGGAGATAAATGATGAATAAGCTGATGGAAAAGGCCGGTCTTGCATAGGACACATCATGAAAAATTTCGAATTATACAGGACATTGCGTGGCTTTGAAAATGATGAGGACGCCAGGTAGGCAAAAAAATGGAGGCTACTAACTATATTTGGAGGACGAAATGAGTAGAAGTATTGTACCGAACATGCCCAGCCTTCCAGCAGATTATCAGCTTCATGGTATAATGGACTTGAAGAAGGATAAGAGAATCAATGTATGCATACAGATAACGTTCACTTTGATCGTGGTTTGTATGGTTGGATTGGCAAAGTGGTTTGATTTTCCGACCAAGAGCAACTGGAGTACGGGTATAAGCATTTTAGTAACAATCCTTATGGGTATTATTTATATGGCCATACATGAATTGACCCATGGCATCTTTATGAAATTGCTCTCTGGGGTCAAACCGGTTTATTTTGCTCGTTTCCCATTTTTATGCACGGGCAGCACGGCCTATTTTGATAAGAAGAGTTTTGTCATCAGCAATCTGTTGCTGTGACAACTCGCTGCGCTCCCTTGCTAGTGTCAAGAAGTCCCTGTAAGCAAGCGGCTTGTACTTCACCCGGTTTCCCTCCTCTCCTTTTACCATAAGCGCCGCGCCGGCCCTCCCAAGGCTCCCTCTGGAGGGAGCTGCCGCCCGCAGGCGGCTGAAGGAGGTTGTGCCGGCGGCCCCGGCTTTCACGGGGCTGGGCCT
>JAEWNM010000118.1 GCA_023392755.1 Bacillota bacterium | reverse complement strand
CAGCTGAGCTATGCTCCCTGACGCCGTAACCAGCGCGTTTCCAGCGCGGCGACGTCAACTATCATACCCTGAACCGGCCTGTTTGTCAATAACCAATTTGCAATTTTCGCGCACAAGCCGATACTTTATTCAGGCGCAAATTACCTTCTCTTCTCCAGCTCGGCCCACAGCTCCATGGGCGTCAAGCCCTGGTTGAAAAGCAGCACCAGAAGATGGTACACAAGGTCCGCCGCCTCATAACGCAGCTCCTCGCGGCTGCCCTTCACCGCGGCGATGATGGACTCTGCGGCCTCTTCCCCCACCTTCTTGCAGATTTTTTCCACGCCCTTGTCCAGCAGGTAATTGGTATAGCTGCCCTCCTTGGGATGAATCTTGCGGTCGGCAATAACATTGTACACTTCCTGTATGATTTGGGGCGAGGGCGCCCTGACCGAGCCTTCCGTAAGGCTTAAAAGTTCATTGTGAAAACAGGTGTATTCCCCTGTATGGCAGGCGGCCCCCGCCTGTTCCACCAGCATCAGCAGCGAATCGCCGTCGCAATCGTAATGGACTGCACGCACCTTTTGCAAGTGCCCCGAGGTTTCCCCCTTTTTCCATAGCGACTGGCGGCTGCGGCTGAAATAAACGGCGTATCCGGTGTCCAGCGTGCGTTGAAGCGCTTCCGCATTCATATAGGCCAGCATCAGCACCGCGCCGGTTTTTATATCCTGGGTTACCACGGGCACAAGCCCTTTTTCGTCAAACTTGATATTGCTTACATCAATCATATGCTCAACTCCTTATACCATCAATGCCTGGGACAGGGTAAATGCGCCTGCATACAGCGCCTTTCCCACAATAGCCCCCGCGCAGCCCGCGTTTTTCAATTTTGTCAGGTCCCCAAGCGCGGCAACCCCTCCGGAGGCGATGACCGGTATGGAAACGTTATCCGCCAGCCTCTTTGCAGCTTCCACATTGGGGCCGGATAGCATGCCGTCCCGGGCTATATCCGTGTAGATGACAGCCGCGGCGCCGATATCCCGCATGCGCCTGGCCAGCTCCAACGCCGTAACGCCGCTTGTATCCACCCAGCCGCGCAAAGCCACCCATCCGTCCCTTGCGTCTATGCCGCAGGCAATCTTCCCCGGATATTGTATACAGGCTTCAACCATCATATTCGGCTCCGTCACCGCCGCGGTGCCCAGTATGCAGCGGGCCACGCCCCACCCCTGAAGCCTTTCCCGGATATCGGCCCCCGTTCTAATGCCCCCGCCCAACTGTACCGGGCCTTGGAATGCTTCCACCATGCGGCGTATGGTTATCCCCTGGCCGCTTTGCCCGTCAAAAGCCGCCTCCAGGTCCACCACATGCAGCCATTCCGCTCCCTGGTCACGCCATTTGGCGGCCAGTTCCACCGGATCGCCGCAGTCGGTGACATCCTCCCTGCGTCCCTGGCGCAAGCGCACCGCGCGGCCGTTCAGCAGGTCGATGGCCGGATAGATCACAAATCGCGATTGTTCCATTACGTCAGCGCTCCCTTGGTGGATTGCACATCCCGGATGCGCGGGTCGATGGAGACCGCCTCATCCAGCGCCTTGCCAAAGGCCTTGTACAGCGCCTCGGTCATATGGTGGGCATTCTGCCCATGAAGGATGGTCATGTGCAGCGTCATCCCCGCGTGCTGCGTAACCGCCCGAAAAAACTCCAGGGTCAGCTGCGTATCGTAGTCCCCGCATTTGGGCGCTTTGAAATCCGCTTCGAATGTCAGGTGCGGCCGCCCGCAAATATCCATGGCCGCCTGGGCCAAAGACTCATCCATGGGGAATAGCGCCTGCCCCACCCTGCGTATGCCCTTTTTATCACCGAGGCCTTCCCGTATGGCCTGCCCAAAGCAGATGCCCACATCCTCCACGGTGTGATGGCCATCCACCTTCAAATCACCCTTGCAATCAACAGTCAAATTCAAAAAACCAAACCGTGAAAGCGCGTCCAGCATGTGGTCAAAAAAACCGATGCCCGTATCAATGCGTGTGATTCCCGCGCCGTCCAGCATAAGCTCCAGAGAAATGTCCGTCTCCCTGGTTTTGCGTACGATATCCGCCCTGCGCATTATTCACCCCTCCATTCAGTCGTTAACCGGCAAGCCGAAACGGATGGCCACAGCCCTGGCATGGGCATGAAGCCCTTCCTTGCGGGCCAGAAGTATGATATCTTCCGCCGCGCTCCGCAGCGCTTCCTTTTCATAATAGATCAGGCTCGACTTTTTCACAAAATCATCCACCGACAGGGGTGAAAAGAATCTGGCTGTTCCGCTGGTGGGCAGCACATGGTTAGGCCCGGCGAAATAGTCGCCCAGCGGTTCCGGCGCGTAATGGCCCAGGAAGATGGCGCCGGCGTTGTGGATATCCGGCAAAAGGCTGTAGGGATCACAAACGCACAGCTCCAAATGCTCGGGCGCCACTTCGTTGGCAATCTGCGCGGCCTCCTTCAAATCTTCCGTAACCACGATGGTGCCGTATCTGTTAAGGGAGGCCATCGCAATCTCCCTGCGGTCAAGCTCCGCCACCTGCTTTGAAAGCTCGGCGGCAACCGCCTGCGCCAGCGCCCTGCATGGCGTGACAAGCACCGCCGCGGACAGCGCGTCATGCTCCGCCTGGCTTAACATGTCCGCCGCCACAAACGATGGGTTCGCGCTGCCGTCGGCAATCACCAGAATCTCGCTGGGGCCGGCCACCATGTCAATCCCCACATGGCCGTACACCTCCCGCTTGGCGTTGGCTACGTATATGTTCCCCGGGCCTACAATCTTGTCCACCCTGGGCACCGTCTTTGTGCCGAAGGCCAGCGCCGCGATGGCTTGCGCTCCGCCCGCCTTGTATATCTCATCCACCCCGGCAATATCCGCCGCAACCAGGGTCAAAGGGTATGAAACCGCGCCGTCCGGGCCGGGAGGCGTAACCATCACAATCTTTTTGACACCCGCCACCTTCGCGGGGATCACGTTCATCAGCACCGAGGATGGATAGGCCGCCGTGCCGCCCGGCACATAGACGCCCACGCTTTGCAGCGGCCGCACCATCTGCCCCATATGTATTCCGTCTTCAAATTCCAGCCATGTCTTCTGTTTCTGCTTTTCATGAAAGGCGGTAATTCGCCTTTTTGCCTCCCGCATGGCGTCTATCCATTCCTGATCTGCTTTTTCATAGGCATGGGCAATCTCCTGCGCCGTCACACGCATATCGCCGGCCGCAAAAACCGCCTTGTCAAAGCGGGCTGTATATTCCAAAAGGGCGGCGTCGCCCTTTTCCCGTACGTTTTTCACAATTTCCTTGACCCGAAGGGAGACCGCTTCGTCCGTCAGCTGGCTTCTGTTCATCAGCCGGGCGGCCAATGCCAATTTGTCAGCGGCAGGTATGATGGGTACCATATATTTCCCTCCTTCATTCATGATTCATTTCGGGTAACTGGGCGCGGAATCCTTCTACAATGGCTTGTATCCTGGCCCGTTTCGTTTTCAGCGAGACCCTGTTCACCACCAGCCTGGCGCTGATCTGGCATATCTCCTCCAGCACCGCAAGGCCGTTGGCTTTTAGCGTGGAGCCGCTCTCCACAATGTCCAGGATCACATCGCTCAGGCCCACGATGGGGCCCAATTCAACCGAACCGTTCAGTTTGATGATATGAATGTTGCGGCCCTGGGCGGCGTAGTAATTCCTGGCGATGTTGGGGTATTTGGTAGCGACCCTTTCGTTGGCATAGGCCGCGCCCGCAGGCCTGTCCGGATACCCGGCAATGCACAGGCGGCACCTTCCAAACCCAAGGTCCAGCAGCTCGTACAGCGGCCTGTTTTCTTCCATAAGCGTATCCTTGCCCACCACGCCCATATCCGCAACGCCATGCTCCACATAGGTGGGCACATCGGCCGGCTTGACAAGAATGAAGCGGATTGCCTGCTCCCTGTTTTCCAGTACCAGCTTGCGCCCGGGGTTTCTGGGTTCCGAGCAATCGATGCCCATGCCCTCCATAAGTTCAAAGGCCTGCTCCGCCAACCGGCCCTTGGCCAGCGCAATGGTAATCATATCCATGTTTGTTCCTCCCGTGACCATACCCTGACCTTTCCGTCCATCACACAGGCAGCCTCCTGGGCACGGCCCTGCTCCAGCATGCGCATAAGCTCGGGCTTTCCCGCTCCGTATTGCAGCGATACGCGCACACCTTCCGCGCGCTTTTTGTCAGCCCATTCAAGCGCCGCGCGAAGGCCCTGCCGCGATACGCCCAGCGCCACTCCCGCCGACGGGTCGGGAAAGGAATCACCCTGGCGGTTCAGCGCCGTCATCAGCAGGTTGATGGACAGACCGAATCCGGTAGCCGGCATCGCCCTGCCAAACCTGGCCGGAAGCCCGTCGTACCGCCCGCCGGATAGCAGCGGCTGGCCAAGGCAGCCCGTAATGCCGCGGAAGATCATGCCGGAATAATAGTTCACGGCATGCACCATGCCAAGGTCGATGCTGATCAATTCTCTGCACCCGTATTCCCCAAGAGCGGCCAGAATCTGCCTGATGTTATGGATGGCCGCCCGGCACAGGCTGTTGTCCGTTACAGCCTCCGCCTCTTTTAGCACCGTTTCGTCCCCGTACAACTGGGGCAGCTTCATCAGCCGTTTGGAAACCTCGCCGGGAACGGCGCATTCCCGCAAATACAGCTGCATGGCCAGCATATTTTTTTCTTCCACAAAGCGGCGCAATGTTTCGGTCTGTTCAGGCGTTAACCCTGCTTCCTGCATGAAGCCCTTAAAAAAAGCCACCTGCCCCAAATCAATTTGAAACTCCTTCAATCCCGCTTCCTTCAGCGAACGGATGGACAGCGCGATCACTTCCGCATCGGCCAAGGCGCTCTTTTCCCCCATCAGCTCAACGCCCGCCTGGGTGCCTTCGCACAGGGAGGAAGAACCTTCCGCCGGGAAAGCGGCTACATTTTGAATATAACACAGGCGAAGCGGCAGCGGCTGATCCATCATCCGGGTAGCGGCAATGCGCACAGCGGGGATGGTGCTGTCGGGCCGCAGCGCCAGCACGCGCCCCTGCCTGTCGAAGGTTTTCCATACATGGTGGGCATCAAAGCCGTACACATCATCATCAAATGTACGGTAATACTCCAGCAGCGGCGTTTCGATTTCCGCAAACCCGCTGCGCGAAAAAAGCGTGCGAAGCTGCTGCTCTACGCAGCGCTTGCGCACGCATTCACCCAAAAGCGTATCCTGCATCCCTTCCGGGATTTGAAACCTGCTGGTGCTCATCTGGCCCTCCATCATACTTTATCATGATAAAGTGATAATGCGGTAAATTATACCGGAGAGCATCTCTTTTGTCAAGCGTTCCATGGCGGCCCAGGGCGACCGCATTTATAACCTGATTTTATGGATTATCGCAGCCGAAGGTTTTCAAAGGGCGACCGGAAAGCCCTTTGGTCGCCCTCGCAGGGGCGAATCCCCCTTAAAACGATGCGATGTACACTTAAAATGTTACATTTTTCTCCCTGAAACAACCAAGGCCTGCTATACCCGGACTCAAAGTGTAAGCCACAAATCTTCAATGGAAATAACCAGGGTTCAAATGCGTTACCCGTGCATGGCGGCCTTACATAATTAAGTCCATAATTCACTTCATTGCAAGGCTTCATATAGCGCCTTGACCAGCGTACCGGTCATGTCCTGCCCATACTCCCAGAACATTATGCCCATCAAGCCGTTGTCCTTGGCATAGGCGCCTTTTGCCGCAATGGATTGGGCATCTTCGTAGCTGATAAAGGTTTCCCCGTCAAACAGGCTGGGGGCCATGGCATGCTCATCCCAGTAGCGGGTGAAGCTGCCGTCCGAAATCATCGCCTGCACGGCGCCAAATCCGTACGTCTTGTTGCCGCTTGTTGCGGCTTCCTGCCCCAGCCCGTTATTGTCCGTGCTTTTTACGCCGCGCCAGGCACGGCCATTAAAGGCTGCCCCCATCATCAGCTTTTCCCTGGGGATACCGGCCTCATGAAACGCCTCCATGGCGGCGGAGGCGCTGACTGCGGCTATATCCCCGATTTGCGGATACAGGGAGGTGTGGTGGCCCGTCACCTTTTCAAAGCCGCGCAGGTCATAGGTCATCACGTTCACCTGGTCCGCCAGCCGGCCGATTTCATCGCAGTCCAGCATGCGGGCGTACTGTCCCGAACCGCCCACCGCGATGGAGAGGAGCCGTTTGACGCCATCCCCGCGGGTCAGGTCATCAAGGGCTGTCCGAAGCGCCTTTAACAGCAGCAGCAGGTTTTCGGGATCATCCTTGCTGCTTTTGATCCCTGCAACAGATGACCCGGGATATTCCCAGTCAATATCGATACCCAAAAAGCCGTGCTCCTGCATCAAGGCCACGGCGCTTTCCACAAAAGCCGCCCTGCCGGTTTCGGTGGCCGCAGCCTGGGAAAACCCATCCGCGCCCCAGCCGCCCACAGCCATCACCGGCAGGATGTGCGGATGGTGCTTGATATACTTCTTAAATGCGCCGATTGACTGCCAATGGCTTCCGGACACCTTTTGGTCCTCAAGCAGCGCAAAGGAATAGTTCATTTGCGTCATGTACCGCGCATCCTCATCGCGAAACACAAGGCCGCCCCTGTCATACACGTAAGCTGAAACCACGCCCGATCCCAACCCTTCCTTTGTATCCGCCCCGGCGCTGACAGCCGGCACGTCTGCGGTTACCGCGAAGACCGGCAGGCACAGCGCCATCAGCAGGCATACCGCGCCCATCCACCAGTCCCGGGGAGACAGCCCCCCTTGGAACTTTTTCAAAAGCTCGTCCTCCCGTATGATTCATTTCATCAGGCGGGGTTGCGCCGCTTTTGTACTGCTGGGAAACGACAGTTCCCATGGCATTATGATACCATACTTCCCGTATACAAAACAGTGTTACATTTTACATGGGTCAGGTCTTACCTGTTTTCTCCATTTTTTGCTTTGCGTCCTGCAAAAAAAGCAAACAAACCCCGCCAAATCCTGTCGCATTTCCCCTTGACAGCAGGAAAACCATGCAGTATTGTGTACAGGGAATGGGAGAGGATGGCATGTTGTTTATTGGCATCTGCGGCGCCAGCGGCAGCGGGAAAACCACATTGGCGCAGGAATTGAGCAACACCATCGGCGCAAAGTGCCTAGTGATCAATCAGGACGCCTATTACAGGGACCATCCTGCGCTTTCCTTTCACGAGCGGTGTTTGCTCAACTACGACGAGCCGGAAATCTTCGATCATGACCTGCTCCTCAAAGACATGGAAACACTGCTGGACGGCCTGCCGATCAACCGCAAAGGGTATGATTACGGCCAGCACCGCCGCGCTGATTCCAGTGAGCTCATATTCCCGTGCGATGTACTGATTCTGGAAGGCATACACGTGTTTTATGATGAGCGGCTGTGCGAAAGGATGTATTTACGGCTGTATATGAGCGTAGAGCCGGATATCTGCCTTCTAAGGCGCATCCAGCGGGATATACAGGAACGCGGCCGCCAGATAGAAAACATATCCCACCAATACCTCACAACCGTAAAGCCCATGTATGACAGGTATGTGCGCAATTATGTCAACCAGGCCGATGTGATCGTAGCCAATGGCGGCAAAAACGCCAGGATTGTGGATATACTGGCCGGCTACGTACGGGACGAGCTGCTCAAAAGACGCACATCTGATGAATAACCGCCATTTATACCACAAAAGCGGGGCCCGCCCATAAGGCAGGCCCCACTTTTGCTTTTGCTGTTCAGCCGGAAATGCCGCTGGTATCGGTTTCCTTGGGCGGGAAAATGAGGATGAGCATCGGCTCATGCTCGCTGAAGCTCCACTGCGCGTTAAGCAGCGCATCCAAAGCGGCAGGTGTCAAGAGCAATTCCTCACCGGCCATCGTCACCAGTTCGGGGCTGACTTCCACCGGCAGGCCGTCCACCTGGAACTCCGTCAGAATCACCTGGCCTGCTTCGTCCCTGCTGTATGCCACATGCAGCATGTATCCGTTGGCAGCCACGGAATAGCCGTCGGGGTTTCCCTCATCCGGTGTCATGGTCCAGCCCAAAAGCCGTGAAAGCGTGGTGAAAGGCACCAGGGCTTCGCCTTCCATCCGCTGGTACAGCAGCACGGCATTGCCTTCCTCATCCAGCAGCGCATCCGTAGTACCGTTCACCAAAATCTGTGAACCTTCCACGGGGGCGGGCACGGATACAGGCACATCCGTCGCCTCCCCTGCCGGCTCCGCGGTTGGCTCCTGGGCAGCCTCCGCCGTTGGCTCCCCTGCCGGCTCCGCCGTTGGTTCCTGGGCAGGCTCCTGCGTAGGCGTGGCAGTCGGCACCGGCTCGGGCGTCATAGTTGCGGCAGGCTCCTGCGTTGCGGTAGGCGTGGGGGTTGGGGTTGGGGTGGGAGTAGGCGTTGGGGTAAGCGTAGCCGTAATCCTGGGGCTGGGCGTGGGCGTTACATCCACGGGTGAAAACACCACATCATGGCTTTCATACAGTATGGTTTGGGTGCGCTGCCCGGCAACGCCGTCCACCGTCAGGCCGTTGTAGTACTGAAAGCGCTCAACGGCGCGCCTGGTCTGGTTGCCATAGGCGCCGTCCACGGTGCCCGTCAGGTATCCCAATTCAGCCAGCCGCCGCTGCAGCTTCTTTACGTTCTCCCCGCGGGAACCTACGGAAAGCGTTTTGTAATCAGGGGAAGGCGTAATGGTAGGCTCGGCATCGGGATCAGGCGTAATCTTGGGGGTGGATGTTGGAACAGGCGTCGAAACGGCAACCGTAGCCGTTGGCAGAACCGCCGCTGGCGGCACGCTGCTGGGCTGCGGGGCCGTTGCAACCGAAGTGGAAAAGACAAGCGACATATATACCAGCAAGGTTTTCATCAGGTCCATGGCGGCAGCTTCCTTCCTCACATAAGCTTTCTGACGACTAAACGGCTATGGATACCAGTTTCATCCATTGCAGGGCGGCATATTCATATATGCAGCCGTTTTTTCAATTCTTCCCGCAGGGGCTTGTGGGTTTGGACCAGGTACAGCATCAGCGCGATAAAGCCGCAGGGCAGCATCACAAACGGCGACCACGCCACCTGAAGCTGCCTGAACATCTGGCTGGATACAAGCAGCTCCGCCGCCAGGGATAAAAGTGCGACCAGCGTAAGGATGGTGGCCGGTATGGACAGCTCCCTTATCAGCCGCTGGCGGACGCTGGCCGTCATCCCCAGTACCATCAGGGCGGCCAGCATGATCAGCGGAAACACCACGGGGGTAAACCATCCCTCCGCGCCGGAAAGCAGCTCCACCATTTTCAGGTAGCCCAGCAGCACCAGCGAGTCTATGGCGATGGTGACATACGTTCGGTGTTTCTTCACCAGAATGGGCACAGCCAGCGCAACAAACAGCAGCACCAGCGCGCCCACGGGATAAAAGGACCAGCTGATCCGCCCCCCAAAGAACAGGTCTATCACCATGCACAGCGCGGCGGGCAGCAGCATGGCCATGCTGATCAGCCCCAGAAGATAGCGCCTGTCGATTTGCAGGTTCTGCTCCTTTGTGCGCACAGGGAAAGGCTTGGGCGCACGCGGGCTGTAGGGATGGATGGGGTTTTGCACCATCGTCCCGCACAGCGGGCATTTTTCCTCCGCTTCACCCAGTTTGACACCGCATTCCACACAATAGGACATACTTTCACTCCTGATTGCTTTCCACCAGAACGGGGATTCCCGCATTGACCAAAAAACGCAGCAGTTCCCGCTCCAATATGCTTTCCCGAATGTTTCTGGAAAAGGCCAGCGTCATCTCATCCCCCAGGCTGATGGCGGCACAGTTGCAGCGCCCGGTGGATGCCCCGCCCAATATGACCTCCACATGCGCTATGTGGGGCAGCATTTCCTTGGGGAGCGCCATGGCGCCCAGGTTGGTCAGCGTGGCCGACACACCGCTTTCTCCCACGCGCTTGAAAATGCCGTTGATAATCAGGTTCTTCAAAAACAGGGGGCAGACGCGGATGAGAGGATTTTTTTCAGAGGCCACGTTGGTGGCGATGCCGGCCGCCAGAAACTTTTCATTCAAATGGTATCGCATATAGTAATGGGCCAGGCGCAGCACTTCCTCAAACGCATAGCTTCCCATCCTTGGATCAATGCCCGGATTGATGAAGAAGGAAAAGTTGCGCAGCGTTTTCGAAGGAAAAAAACCGCGCATATTTACGGGAACGGACACCTTTACGGGAGATGCCTTGTCACGCTTTCCGCTTTGCTGCACACGGTAGATCACAAATATCATCACCGCGGTCAGGTATTCCGTAATGGTGACGCCGTACGCCTTGGCGGCCTTTTTCAGCGCCTCCACGCTGATCCTGGCGACCGTGAGGTGGAGCGTGTGATATATTTCCCTGGTGGCGGGCAAATGATAGGCCCGTATTTCCTTGCGTTTGGCCTTATAGCCCGCAGGCAGGCGGCTATAGGCGTCCTCCACCTCTTCCTTCTCGGGCGGCTCGTCAATATCCAAAACGCCGTCGGTGCTGGGGATAAACAGCCCGCGCCTGCGCAGGTACTGTGCCGCCAGCGTCTTCAAAAATACGATGCCGCCGCTGCCGTCGGCAATGGCATGGAACACCTCGATGGATATGCGCCGGTCATGGTATAAAACGCGGAACAGGTATCCGCCGTTTTCCTTCCACCGCATGCGGATGCATGGGTGCCCCTCATCCCTTAGAATGGAAAACGGCGCCGTATTTTCCTCCAGGTAATACCAGAAAAGCCCCATGCGGATGCGCACCGCGAAGGATGGGAACCGGGGAAGAATGTCGTTCACCGCCTGCTGCAACGCAACCGGGTCAACAGGTTCGTTTAGGGCTACGGACATACGGAACAGGCTTGTCCAGCGGGAATTCTTGATGGCCGGGTACAGCTTTCCCGCATTGTCCAGCCGAAACCAGTTCTTGGTAGGCTTTTCCCGCTTTTTCTCCACTGCCCGCGTTCGTTCCTTTCCGGTTCTAGCAGGTTGATTATATCATGTTCCCTGCCGCCGGGAAAGCATTTTATGGCAGGGCAGTCTCATTTAATCTTTCTAACAAAAGAGAGGCAGACAGGGCGAAACAGGCTCCGGAATCGAGCGCCGACTGTGTCGGATGAAGCGAGATGAAGGAGGCCGGCGAAACAAGCCGTGG
>JAEWNM010000117.1 GCA_023392755.1 Bacillota bacterium | reverse complement strand
ATATAAAAGGTATCCTGGGCATCCCTGGCGGGATGGTTCTTGGGCATATTGAGCAGCTCGAAGTTGTAGTGGTCAAGCTCCACCTCCGGGCCTTCCACCACCTCAAAGCCCATGCCGGCGAAGCATTCCACCATATCGCGAAGCACCAGCGTCACGGGATGGGGCGTGCCGCTTTCAGGCAGCTGCCTTGGCTCCGTAACGTCAATGGCCTCCCGCCTCAAGGCTTCCTCCCGTTCCTTTTTGCCAAGAACCGCCCGCTTCTGATCAAGCAGCGATTCAAACTCCTCACGGGCCTGGTTGATTAGCTGCCCGGCCTGGGGCCGCTCCTCGGGGGTTAACTGGCCCATCATGCGCAATAGCGCGGTGAGTTCACCCTTCTTGCCCAGCATGAGCACTTTCAGGCCTTCCAGCTCCTGGGTGGAAGACGCATCCTTCATAATTGTCAAAAGGCGCTCCCGCAATGCCCCGATCTGTTCACCGATATCCATTTTGCTTTCCCCTTTCCCATACGCAGGCAATGAAAAAGCCCCCATCCCACATGATATTCATGGGACGAAGGCAAACCGCCGCGTGTTACCACCCAAATTCCGCACAGGGCATTCCCTTATGCGCTCGCCGCTTGCTAACGGGGGCGTACCCGTCCCTGCCTTAAGCCAACCGGTTTCAGCGGGGAAGCTCGGAAGCGAATTTCCTGCGGGCTTTGCGGACGGCTTTCAGCCGGCGGCCGTCCTCTCTTTGGCGTGGCCCTTTTCGCAGGCATTGTTCTTCGTCATCGCCTTTGTTGGCATGGATTATAACACAGTTCCGCTTCGGTGGCAAGTGCAATCCGCTCTCTCCCCTTCCTTTTTTTGAAAAATGAACATGGGTCATTAAACTTTTCCCATTTTTGAAACGTCTGTACTGTATAATGGGTGCGGATCCGGCCCTCCATCCGGTGCGCCGCCCCGCGGGAAAGGATTGTACCAATGAAGCAAGCTATAGCCCTGATTATGATTCTTTTATCCCTTGCCATCTGCTTTTGCGCCCTTTGCGAGGAGGCCGTCCCCGCGTCGGCCTCCGACACGGCCCTGCTGGAAGCCTATTCCACCACCAAGTTCCTCATCCGTGAAACGCCCGAGGAGAAGGGCCGCCGGATCAAAACAGTGGAGCCCGGCGAAAAGGTGGCCGTGTACGGCTGCGGAACGGCATGGTGCATTATTGCCTACCAGGGCGTCACCGGCTATTGCAAAACGGAATGGCTGTACCGTGCCCGTTCCCTTCAGCCCTTCAAGGCACAGGTGCCCGGCAGGCAGCAAACCACGGGCATCGCGCGGGTAACATCGGCCGTTATTGCAAAGGTGAAAGGCTACGGCGGCAATACGCTGGCGCCGGGCGACCTGCTGGCCGTAACGAGGTGGGAGAACGGCATGGCGTCCGTGCCCATGATGCGCGGCACGGCGGAAATACCCGCCGGCCACCTGGCCTTTGAACCTTTTGTCCCCTGGGACAAGGCGGAGCCGGGGGATGTGATCGGCGGCTTCACCACCTATTACAATGAAACAACAGGCGGCCGGAAGCTGGCCAAAAACAGGCAATACAACATCGGGCTGGCCTGCGGCCGTGTAAACGGCCAGGTGGTAAGCGCCGGGGCCGATTTTTCCTATAATGGCCTCTGCGCGCCCTACACCAAGGGCAACGGTTATCAAATGGCCCCCAACATTAGCCGGGACGGCGTGGGCTATGGCGGGGGCGTATGCCAATTGACAACGACCATCTACAACGCGGCGCTGGGCCTGCCCCTGCAAATAAAGGAATGGGCGCTGCACAGAGACTTGGGTGTGGCCTATATCCCCCGGGGGTTCGACGCCGCCGTCGGCTCCTACAGCGATTTCATTTTCACCAACACCCTCCCCTACGATATCCAATTACAGGCGCTGCCCCAAAATGGCGTGCTGACGGTGCTCATCGCACGCACCGGGGCCAAACAGGCGGAGCATATTGCAAATCCCGAAAAGATGAAGTAAGCTATGGGTATCTTTCTTCCTTGAAAGGATTTTTCTATGCAGCCGCCTCCCTATTCCCTGCTTTTGTCGGACGCCGACAACACGCTCTTCGATTTTTATGCCGCGGAAAAGGCCGCGCTGTTTGATACGCTGTCCTTTTGCGGCCTTCAAGCGGATGATGATACCGCCAGGCTGTATTCCGGCATCAACGAATCGCTTTGGAAAGCCTATGAACGCAGGGAGATTACTCAGGATGCG
The DNA here is from genome assembly GCA_023392755.1 of Bacillota bacterium. Taxonomy (GTDB): domain Bacteria; phylum Bacillota; class Clostridia; order Christensenellales; family Aristaeellaceae; genus JAEWAH01. The sequence goes on along the minus strand of JAEWNM010000117.1, from coordinate 8,201 downwards.
CTTCGCTTGGAACGGTTCCGCCGCCTTATGTCCCATTTCCCCGCCGTCTCGTATCCGGCGGAGGAAGTGGGCCTTCATTTTACAGACCGGCTGGGGCAGTACGCGTTTTTGCTGCCCGGCGCCCTTGCCTTTGTAAAGGCGGTGCACAGGCGTATGCCCATCGTACTCGTCACTAACGGCATTGCCACGGTGCAAAGGGCCAGGCTGCAAAGGTCCCAAATCGCCCCCTACATCGCCCATGCTGTTATCAGCGGGGAGATAGGCAGCTCAAAACCTGATCCGGACATGCTGTATATCGCCATGGAAAAAATGAAAATCACCGACAAAAAGCGCGTGATCCTGCTGGGCGACAGCCTGACAGCCGATATCGAGGCTGCCCGCCGGGCCGGCATCGCTTCCATCCACCTGTGCGGGCCGGGCGGCAGGAAACCCGCGTCCCCCGCCGATTTCCAGGCGGAAACGCTAAGGGACGCGCGCAAAATAGTGCTGGGCGGTTGACAGGGCTTTTAAGCCGGCTTACAATACATGAACAACACAATCCACGCGGCGGAAGGAAGGTGACGCCGCCATGACACCGGTTCCACTGAAGCTGAACAACCTGCAAAAGCGTTTTGGCCAGGCGCAGGTGCTCCGGGGCGTGGACATAAGCCTGCTGCCCGGAGAATTTTTATCGCTGGTCGGCCCATCCGGCTGCGGCAAGACGGTGCTGGCATACACAATCGCGGGGCTTTCCCGGCCTTCCTTTGGCCGGGTGCTGGTAAACGGCTGCGACATGACGGCCCTGCCTCCCGGCAGGCGGGAGCTTGGCGCCGTTTTTTTTGATACGCCCTTGTTTCCCCACCGGAGCATCCTTGCCAACGTAGCCTTCGGCTTGAAACTCAAAGGCATATCCCTTCGGGAGCGGCGCAGCCGGGCCATGCACATGCTGGCTCTCGCGGCCCTTGAAGACGCGGCGGGCAAGCGCCCACGGGAGCTTTCTCCCTATCAGTACAAGATGGTGCTTTTGGCCCGCGCGCTTGTTTTGCGGCCCAAGGTGCTGCTGCTGGACGATCCCTTTATCAGGCTTGAGGCGGGGGAGCGCAGGCAGGTGCTGGCGTTTTTGAAGGCACTGCAGCAGCAGTGGCATTTTTCCGTGCTGTACCTGACCCGCCATATGGAGGAGGCGATGGCCGTCTCCCACCGTCTGGGGCTGATGCTCAACGGGCGCATAGAGCAGGCGGGCACGCCGGAGGATATTTATCATCACCCCGAAAGCATCGATGCCGCCCGCCTGATGGGCCCCATGAACCTGCTGTCCTGCGTGGTGGCGGCAAGGCGCCCGGGCGGGCATCTGGCCGTTGATATGGATGGGCTTACGCTGCCCGCGCAAGCCTTTGGCCCTCCGCCCGCCATTGGGGAGGATATGCTTTTATGCCTTCGGCCCGAGCAGGTGCGCCTGTTTGACGCGCCCCGGCCCGACAGCCTCCTGAGCGGCATATTCACGGGCATCCGCCAGGAATCGGGACGCCGTTTTCTTTGCATCGCGCTGCCCACCGGGCGGGAACTGTTGTGCGATGACCCGGAATTCGCACATCCCGTGCCCGGCAGCCGCGTATTCCTCTGGTGGGACATCACCAAGGCGGCCCTTATATCCGGCGAGGCGGAAATGTCACCCGCGCCTTGGGTATCCATAGCCGAGGGGAGGGAGGTGCCCCTGTGAGCCCGACAAAGCGCGCTTTCCCTTTTCTGCTATGGCTGGAAGCCTTTTTGATCCTGCCGTTGCTTTTCCTGCCCGGCCTGTTTTTTATCGGAAAAGAGGGGGTGCCTGTCTTTTCTGTGCCCGATTTTTCATTGCTTTTGAATGCCGCGAGCCTCAATGCCCTTGTGCCGGGTCTTGAAAAGGCGCTTACCGCCACCCTCCTTTGCCTTCTGGCGGGTTACCCTCTGGGGTGCCTTCTGGCGTTATGGCGGCGGCGGTCGGCCCTCCTGGCGCTTGCGACGCCCCTGTTTCTCCTTTTGGGCGCGGCATTCATCCATGGCCGGCGGCTGATTCCCCTGTTCCCCCAGGGATATGCGCCCGTGTCCCTTTTTAGCTCCGCCCCTTCTCCCGAAGCCTCCATCGCCATTGCATTGCTTCCTCTGATGGTGCTGTGCACGGCCGCCTTTGTTTCGGCCGTGGACCCCACCCTGTCAAGGGCTGCCCGGTGCCTTGGCGCTTCCCGCTTAAGGGCCTGCGCCGCATGCGTTTTCCCCCGAACCCTGCCGGGCGCGGCAGCGGGATGCCTAACGGTTTTCCTTCCCGCCCTGGGGCTTTTCGCGGTATCGGAGCCGGACCTTGGGATATCTAGCGCACTCATGCTTCCTTTGAGCGCCGTTCTCCTCATATTGACCTTCATACTCATCACGGTTTGCCATCATCAATTGAAAAAAGCAAGGAGCGTATCGCCATGCTGATTACGAATGCAACCGCCTACCTGAACGGGCGTTTTTATGAGCATATGTCCGTCCGGGCCGAAGGTGGCGCGGTCACCCAGGTTGATTCCTCCCTCCAGCCCCGGCCTGACGAGGAAACGCTGGACCTGGGCGGCGATTATCTGTTGCCGGGGTTTGTGGATGTGCATATCCACGCCTATATGGGCATGGACACCATGAGCGGGGAAGAGGCCGTACGCCACATGAGCCGTGAGTTGAAAAAGGGCGGCGTAGCCGCATTCCTGCCCACCACCATGAGCGCCTCCCTTCAGGATACTAAGGCCGCCCTCTTTGGCATCAACGCTGTCATGAAGCGCCCCGAGCCGCAAGGCGCGCAGGTAGTGGGCGCGCACATGGAAGCGCCCTTTTTGAGCGCACACCGGTGCGGCGCGCAGATAGCCGCCCATTTCATCCCCCCCTCCATGGAAGCCTGGCTTGAAATGACGGGGGAATTCGCTTCCGCCGTACGCATCATCACCCTGGCCCCGGAATTGGCGGGGGCGGAATCTTGGATACGCAAAATTGCCTCCCAGGGGATCGTGGTCTCCATCGGCCATTCCGACGCCACCTGCGAGCAAACGCACCTGGCCGCGGACTGGGGCGCCACCCACGTCACCCACTTATTCAACGCCCAGACGCCGCTAAACCACAGGGAGCCCGGCATTCCCGGCGCGGCCCTTGCCGACAGCAGGCTGTACACGGAGATCATCGGCGACGGCATCCATCTGCATCCGGACATCCTCCGTCTGGCCATCCGCGCCAAGGGCAGGGAAAAAACGGTGCTGATTACCGACGCCATGGAGGCTGCGGGCATGCCGGAGGGGACATACCAACTGGGCGGCCAGGCGGTATACGTCAAGGATGGGGCAGCAAGGCTCATAACCGGCACGCTGGCCGGCTCCACCCTTACCATGGCCAAGGGCCTTCAAAACCTGATCAGCATCGGCATCGCGCCGGAAGACGCGGTGTTTGTAACCACCCAGTCACCGGCCGATTCCATCGGAGAAAAGCTACTGGGCCGCATTACGGCCGGCTCGCCGGCATTATTCACCCGCTGGGACAAGAGGTGGAATATGGTATCCGTGCTGGGATAGCGTTATTTTCTTTTGCGCGGGGTTTTTGCAGGGTTTGCGCATGATGGACAAGAATTTAACTCAAACTCCCCCCGAGAGGGTGCATCCGCTTTCCGGCATTTCTATTGCCTGGCAGGCGCGTTTGCGGTACAATAAAAGGGGCCGCAAAGACCCCTTTCAGGAGGAGACCCATGGAAAGCAAGCCCTGCGGTGCGCCCGTTTACGGGCCGTTTCTGCAAAAGATAAGGGAGCGGATTCCGCAGGACCGTATTCTTCTTAACGCGCCCATGTCGGAGCATACGACGCTTCGCATCGGCGGTCCTGCCGACATGCTGGTAACGGCGCAAAACGCGCGGGAAATCGCCTTTCTGGTATCATGCGCCAATGATTTCCACATCCCCATGATGATGCTGGGCAACGGCAGCAACCTTCTTGTAAAGGATGGGGGCATACGTGGCCTGGTGGTCAAGTTTGGGGAGGAAATGGCGGCCATATCGGTGGAAGGCACGGTGTTGACAGCCGGAGCGGGGGCTTCTCTGGCCGCCGTGGCCAAGGAAGCCGCGCGGCACGGCCTGACGGGGTTGTGCTATGCCTGCGGCATACCGGGCACGGTAGGCGGCGGCGTTTATATGAACGCCGGGGCCTACGGCGGAGAGCTGAAGGAGGCCGTCCTTAAGGTGGAGGCCATCACGGAGGATGGCCGGGTTCACACCTACACCGGGGATGAGATGCACTTTGCCTACCGCCACAGCCGCGCCCAGGAGGAGACGCTGATCATCACCGCCGTTACGTTTCAGCTGACGCCCGGCGATACGGATGCCATCTGGGCGGACATGAAGGAGTTCAACCGCCGCCGCAACGAAAAGCAGCCCATGGACATGCCCAGCGCCGGCAGCACCTTCAAGCGTCCGGAAGGGTACTTCGCGGGGCAGCTCATCGACCAGGCGGGGCTCAGGGGCGTAAAGGTGGGCGGCGCACAGGTAAGCGAAAAGCATGCGGGCTTCCTGGTGAATACCGGAAACGCCACCGCGGCGGATTTCCTGGCCCTCATCGCCCTGGTGCAGCGCACCGTACAGGAAAAGCACGGCGTATGGCTTTCACCGGAGGTACGCATCCTGGGGGAGGACGCCCCCATGCCGTTTGTTTAATTTGACCCCGGACAAGGGAGGAAAGGCACCATGCGGTTTTTGATCCTGACGGGCCTGTCCGGCGCTGGCAAAACGGTTGCCATCCGCTATCTGGAGGACCTGGGTGCTTTTTGCATTGACAACCTTCCTCCCATGATGATCATCAAGTTCATGGAGGCCTGCCAGACTTCCCCCATGCGGGTGCCGCTGGTGGCCATGGCGGTGGATGTACGCAGCGGCGAGTTTTTCGATGCCCGGGCGGTGCGCAAGGTTATCAGCGAAACCAGGGAAATCGGCTTCCAGATCGAAACGCTTTTTATGGAGGCCAGCGACGACGTGCTGGTGAGCCGTTACAAGGAAACCCGCCGCGACCATCCGCTGGCCAGTGAAAACGTAGGCCTGCAGGAGGCCATTCTGGCGGAACGTGAGCTTTTGCAGCCCCTTCGGGAAACGGCCAACTACCTCATCGATTCCAGCACGCTTCGGCCAAGAACGCTGCAAAAAATGCTCTCGGATATACTGACAACCCAAAGCGACTCCCAGTACCTGCGTTTGGAGGTTCTTTCCTTCGGCTTCAAGCGGGGGCTGCCCAGGGAGGGCGACTTGGTATTCGACGTTCGTTTTTTACCCAATCCCTTTTATGTGGAAGGGCTGGGGCGGCACACAGGTCTGGATGAGGATGTGCGGACATACGTACTGGAGCATCCCGTGACGGCGGAGTTCATGACCAAGGCCATGGACATGCTGCATTTCCTGCTGCCCCATTACCAGGAGGAGGGCAAGCACCGGCTGGTGGTGGCCATCGGCTGCACCGGCGGCGCCCACCGCAGCGTGGCTATCGCCGAGGAAATGGCGGCACGCCTGCGCACCCAGGGTTTCAGGGTGGATGTGAACCACAGAGACCTTGACCTGGAGCAGGCCCACTGGAAAATGCTATAGAATTTTGAGAAAATGATAGAATCATTTTCTCGAGTTCGCACGATTTCCTTGTAATCTTTCGCACTGCCCTTCACTACGTTTGGCCAGCGCGATAGCTTACGGCCAGGAAATCGTGTAAGGAAAGCTTGCTCCGCAAGCGCGCGCACCTGGCAAAGCCGGGTGACACGATTACAAACGGGGGGTTGCACCCCCCTCGTTGCTCCCCCCATATTTGACATTTTTCGGGACCTTATAAGGAGGGCATCTTGTCTTTTTCCTCCATCGCCAAGGATGAACTGGTCAGGCTTCCCTTCGGGAAGCCCTGCTGCATGCTCAGCGAGCTGAGCGCGCTTTTGCAGACCTCCGCCTCCCTCTCGCTAAGGGGCGGCGGGCAGATGCGCCTTACCTTCCGTGTGGAAAGCGCGGGCCTGGCACGGCGCATTTTTCTTCTTCTGCGTACGCTCTTGTCCATCACGCCCTCGCTGCATTTTGTGCGCCACAGCCGCCTGGGCGGTCAGCGCAGCAGCGTTTTGACCGTGGAGACTGCGGACGCGCAAAAGCTTATGGCCTCCTTTGGCATGATGGCAGCCGGAGAGGACGGCGCGCCGCATATGATACGCACGTCGCCCAGGAACGCGGCCATCCGGCAGTGCTGCCGCAAAGCCTTCCTGCGGGGCGCATTTCTAGGCGCGGGCTCCATCACCAGCCCGGAAAAGGGATATCATTTTGAAATCGTGGCAGCCGAGCCGGCCCTGGCCGCCGCACTGGTGCGGATCATGGAAAAATCCGGTTTGCCGGCAAAACAGATGGCCCGAAAGGGCACAAGTGTGGTATACTTAAAAGAGAGCGAACAGATCGTATCGGCGCTGGGGCTGATGGGGGCGCACCAGGCGCTTTTGTCCCTGGAGAATACCCGCATCCACAAAAATGTAATGAACTACGTCAACCGCATGATGAACTGCGACACCTCCAACATGGAAAAGCAGCTGGATGCTTCCCGCCGCCAGATCGAAGCCATTCGCACACTGTCCCTTGTAAGGGGACTGGGTACGCTCCCTCCTTCCCTCCAGCAGGTGGCGCGGCTCAGGCTGTCACAGCCGGAAGCCACGCTTACACAGCTGGGCGAAATGCTGGACCCGCCCCTTGGCAAATCCGGCGTAAATCATCGCCTGCGCAGGATTGTCGAACTGTCCCAGGCGCTGGATACACATAAGGAGGATGAACCATGATTCGAAGAGAAGTCGCCTTGCCCGGCCAGGAGGCATTGCAGCGCCGCACAGCCGCCCAGCTTGTACAGGTGGCCAGCCGCTTCGACGCCCGTATCATGATCGAGCATCACAGCAAGGTCATCAACGCAAAGAGCATGCTGGGCCTTTTGTCCCTGGGCTCCGCCATCGACGGAAAGCTTTTTCTGGTGGCAGACGGCGAGGATGAGCAGCGGGCCGTGGATGCCATCGTCCGGCTTCTGGACAGCAATTTTGCCGACTGAATTTTTGCAGGAAGCTCTTGCCGGCCAAGGGCCGGAATTGCTTTTGTTGCAAAAAAACAGGCCGTCGGGCGCGAAGCGCACCCGACGGCCTGTTTTCAATTTTTTGCTTTATTGATACGTCTGGCAGAAAACCTTTACAAACCAATCCTCGGAATGCAGCTTGTAGCAGATTTTATCGTCCGTCTGCATCTCCTGGGGCAGCGGCTCCATGTTGCGCTCCTCTTTGGCGGCCTCCTCAGAGCTGTCATAGTAGTACTGATATTTTTTTACCGTGCTGGATACGTTGCCTTCAATGGTAGTCAGCAGATAGCGGCCGTTTCCCAAATCCTCAGCATTGACTACCAGCCCCGTATGCCTGTTGTCGTAAGACTTATGGGTCACGCTGTAGATGACCATGTACCCCGGCCTTGGGATATTGGTTACGCGCTCCATCTTTTGATAGCCCTTCAATATCTTACCCACGGCGGCTTCGCTGATGGCGTAGGTGGCGTTTTCGTCCACCTTCTTCGCCTTCCCGACCCGGGACATGGGTATCCCGGCTTCCTCAAAGCACCAGCCCACAAAGGCGCCGCACCAGCCGAACCCTTCGCTGCTGTTGTTGTACCATTTCGAATATTTGTTGGCGCGCTTGAGACCCTTACCGTCAAGGGCCGCAAATTCGTTTTCCGCAATGGCGATGGCCTTCTTGGCCAGCTCCGTGGGCACGCTGTGATCCACCGTCAAATCACAGGCTGTTGTCTCGCCCCCCCTGGTGAAAAGGATTTGACAGCTTCCTTCCGAAAGGGCGGTAATGGTTCCCTGGCCGTCCACCGCGGCCACCTGAACATTGGTGGATTCCCACATATCCGCCGAGGGCGCGGTCATCATTTCCCCTGGATGCATCCGCAAATTCAGAGGCATTTGCGCCTCCTGGGCACAGGCGGCACCGGCCATCAGGCAAAGGAATAAAAGCAGGAGCACGCATTTCTTTCCCATTATGACATTCCTCCATTGCCTAAGAGTATATCACATCCTAGGGAAAAGCGGCAAAAAACCGGCAAAAAACCGGCAATTTTGCGGAAGGATTCGGCCTTGCCCGATGCGTTTTCCTACCGGTTCGGGCAGATGGCTACTCCCCTTCGTTTTCCTTGTCCTGTCTGCGCT
>JAEWNM010000042.1 GCA_023392755.1 Bacillota bacterium | reverse complement strand
CGCGGCTCGGGCAAGGTGCTGAACACCGTCGTCTTTCAAATGCCCACCCCCATGGGCAAGGGCATACTGGTGACGCCCACGGTGCACGGCAACCTGCTTTTGGGCCCCGACGCCATTGATGAGCCGGGCACCGATAATAAGTCCACCCACGCCGGCCGGCTGGCTGAAATCTACTTCCATGCGCTGAACACAACGGAAAAGATAAACCTCAACCAGTTTATACGCAGCTTTGCGGGGATAAGGGCCGTCGCCACGGGGGATGACTTTATTATTGAGGAATCGCAGGCGAAGGGCTTTATACAGGCAGCGGGCATCCAGTCGCCGGGATTGACCTCCGCCCCGGCCATTGCGGACAGGGTAGCGGAAATCCTTGAAGGTTCGGGCCTTACTCTTGTACCCAGAGCTGATTTCAACCCGTATCGAAGCCCCATCATCGAGCCGGACAAAAAAATGCTTCCCCTTACGCAAGCGGAAGCGCTGGCCGGCCTGCCCGCCGGCAAGGAGCGCATCGTCTGCCGCTGCGAGCAGGTGACGGAGGAAACGATCCTTAACGCGCTGCGCAGGGGCATCCCCGTTCATACGGTGGACGGCGTAAAGCGCCGAACAAGGGCTTCGATGGGTTTTTGCCAGGGGGAGTTTTGCCGTCCCCGCTTTATGGCGCTGATGGAAAGAGAGTACGGCGAGCATATCTCCCCCCAAACCGACACGGAGATGTGCGGGGCGACGCGGGTCGCCAAACAGGAATTGCTGGACTATATCGATGATTTCAAAAGGGAACTGCTGAACTACATGAAGGAAGGCAAAAGCGATTAGCCATGCCCCGTTTTCAGCGTTACCGCCGCCACGCAAAGGCTGACGCTTTTCGCGCCCGACAGATACAGTACCCTAGCGCAGGCCCTGGCGGTGGCGCCGGTGGTGCACACATCGTCCACCAGCATAAGCCGCATCCCTTTTACCTTTGCGCAGGCCTGAAAGGCATCCGCCATGTTTTCAAAACGCCGCTCCTTTTGCAGCTTGGCCTGCTGGCCCGTTTCGCGAAGCCGCTGCAGCGCAGGAAGGACGGGAATGCCACTTTGCTCCGATACCGCCTGCGCCAAAAGCTCGGCCTGATTGAAGCCACGCTCGGACAGCCGCCCTCTGTGCAGCGGCACGGGGACCATGGCATCAAAGCTTTCGCCTTTTACGCATGCGGCCATCTCATAGCCCAGCACCTTTGCCGCGTCTCTGACGCATTCGTATTTCAGGCAATGGATGAGCTCCCTGGCCGCGCCCTCGTAAGGGAACGGCGCGTATACCTTTTCCACGCCTTCTGAAAAAAAGGGGACATGGCGCAGCTCAAGCTCCCGCAGCGCCTTGCGGCAGGGGACGCACAGATGGTCGCCCGCGCCGTCCAGCCTTGGATGCCCGCAGCAATAGCAGCGGGCATGGGACGGGTAGAAAAAGCTCAGGAGACCCATCCCACCCACTCCTTCAGCTGCCGGCAAAGCGTGGTGTAGCGTTTGGCTATGTGGTTGTTGCGGACCATGGCCTCGATGACCTCCTCCCGCCCCACCAGCACCACCAGCTGCCGCGCCCTGGTAATGGCGGTATAGAGCAGGTTGCGGGTGAGGAGCATGGGCGGCCCGCCCACCACCGGCATCACCACCACGGGAAACTCGCTGCCCTGGCTTTTATGCACCGAAAGGCAATAGGCCAGCTCCAGCGCCTCCCGCTGCTGCTCCTCATACGTTACCAGCCTTTCTTCGTCAAAGCGCACGGTGAGGGTGCGCTCCTCCGGGTCAATGGCCTCGATAAAGCCCACATCCCCATTGAATACGCCCTGGCCCTCCTCCCATGCGGTGCCGTTATGCCTGCGCCACTCGATTTGATAATCATTCTTCGTCTGCATCACCTTGTCGCCCACACGGAAGAGCATATCGCCAAAGACAAGGGTGGGCTTGCCCATCTGCGGAGGATTAAGCGCCTCCTGCAGCTTGCGGTTGATGGCCCACACGCCGCATTCGCCCTTTTTGGTGGGGGACAGCACCTGAATCTGCTTGACGGAGCCTGACAGCCGCTCCCTTTCATCCATCTTCAAAAAAGCGGGCAGCCGCTGGGTGCAAAGGGATACGATGGTCTGCGCCGCATCGCTTAAAAGCGTTTTCTTCTCCAGAAACACATCCGTATCCCTGGCGTTCAAAACCGGCATCTCGCCCCCGTTGATGCGGTGGGCGTTGAGCACGATCATGCTGCTTTCATCCTGGCGGAAGATTTGCGTAAGCCGCACGCTGGGCACGGCCTCGCTTTTCAAAATATCTCCCAGCACATTTCCGGGGCCAACGGGCGGAAGCTGGTCGGCGTCGCCCACCAAAAGGAGCCTGGTGCCCGGCGTGATGGCCCTTAGCAGGCTTCGCATCAAAAGAATATCCACCATGGACATCTCGTCCACAATGATGCAGTTGGCCTCCAGGGGGTTGTCCTGGCTGCGGGAAAAGCTGCCCTCGTCGCCGCCGTACTCCAGCATGCGGTGAATGGTTTT
>JAEWNM010000029.1 GCA_023392755.1 Bacillota bacterium | reverse complement strand
TTCCAGCTTTCCGTCGCCCGGGCTGTGGTACAAAACCTTTCCCTGGATGATCAGGCGGAAGGAGATAGCGGGGTTGGAAAGAATCAGGCGCATCACAAGATCGGAAACAAAAGCCGCCTCGGCGGCGGGTTTTTTCAGAAATTTCAGGCGGACGGGCGTGTTGAAAAACAGGTCGCGCACGATAAAAGCCGTCCCTTCCGGGCAGGCGGCTTCCCGTATCTCCCGAATAATTCCGCCTTCGTTGACCACGGTGATACCGCTGTCCTCCCCCCGTACGCGGGTGGTGCAGGTAACCCGACTCACCGCCGCGATAGAGGCCAGCGCTTCTCCCCGAAAGCCCAGCGTTTCAACATGGTGCAAATCATCGGAAGTGGTAATCTTGCTTGTGGCATGCCTTTCAAAAGCCATGCGGATTTGCGGCTGGGGAATGCCGCTTCCGTTATCTGTGACGCGGATGTACGTAATTCCCCCATCCCGTATTTCAATGGTTATGGCGCTGGCACCTGCGTCCATGCTGTTTTCCACCATCTCCTTGATGGCGGCTGCAGGGCGCTCCACCACTTCACCGGCAGCGATCTTGCCGATGACCTCCGGCGACAGCTTTTCAATAGGCCGCATGGGTACCTCCTTTACAGTTTACGGGCTTTTTCCCGCAGTCGGAAAAGATGGTTGATGGCGTCCATAGGCGTCAATGCCATCACATCGATATTTCGCAGTTCCTCAACCAGCTCCGTCTGTGCGTAGCTGAACATGCCCACCTGCTGGCTGCCTGTTTTCTTGCCGTCTTCCAGTATGTTTTGCCCGATGGTGTTCTGGTTGATGTCCGACGCCTCCAGACGTGCCTGTATCTCATGGGCGCGCATCAATACAGGCTGCGGTACGCCGGCCAGCCGTGCCACATGCACGCCGAAGCTCTTGTCGGCGCCTCCGCGCAGAATCTTGCGCAGAAAGATCACGTCTTCCCCATGCTCTTTGACGGAAATGCAGTAATTTTGAACACCCTCCAGCCGCCCCTGCAGCTCGGACAATTCGTGGTAATGGGTTGCAAACAGCGTTTTCGCGCCTGCATTTTGTTTGTCACACAGGTATTCCACTACCGCCCAGGCAATGGAAAGACCGTCGAATGTGCTTGTCCCGCGGCCAATTTCATCCAGGATTACCAAGGACCTGTGCGTGGCGTTGCGCAGTATACAGGCCATTTCCGACATTTCCACCATGAAGGTGGATTGGCCGCTGGCCAGATCGTCGGAAGCGCCAACCCTGGTAAAAATCCTGTCGACTACGGGTATGACTGCCTCCCGCGCAGGCACAAAGCTTCCTATATGGGCCATGAGCACAATCAGCGCCACCTGGCGCATATAGGTGCTTTTACCGGCCATGTTCGGGCCGGTAATAATCAGCATGCGCTGGCTGTCATTGTCCATAAAGGTATCGTTGGGAACGAAAGCGCCTTCATGCAGCGTCTGCTCCACCACGGGATGCCGCCCGTCCAGTATCGTCAGCTTTCCGTCGTCGGCTATCTCAGGCCTGACGTAATGGTTGCTGCTTGCCACCTTGGCCAGGGAAACAAGCGCGTCCAGCGTTTTCAGGCCCATCGCCGTTTTTTGCATAGGCTCGATGAGGGCGGCGATATGCCCCCGTATGGTGACAAACAACTCCAGCTCCAGGCGCACGGACTGTTCCTGGGCGCCTACGATCTTCTGCTCGATTTCCCTTAATTCCGGGGTGATGTACCGCTCGCAGTTGGCCAGCGTCTGCTTGCGCATATATCGCAGCGGCACCAGCTCGTAATACGATTTGGTTACTTCGATATAATAGCCGAATACGCGGTTGTACTGTATTTTCAGGTTTTTGATGCCCGTCTCCTGGCGCTCCGTAAGCTCCAGGTCAAGTATCCACTGCCTCCCGCTGGTGGCGGCTTCCCGCAGGCTATCCAGCCGCTGGCTGTATCCCTCCCTGATAATGCCGCCCTCGGTAATGGAAAGCGGCGCATCGGGATGGATAGCGCGCTCAATCAGCTCGGTTAGTTCCGTCATGGGGTCGAGCATAGCCTCCAGCCCGGTCAGCATCGGGCTGTCCAGCGGGCGCATGAGCTCCTTGATAGACGGCACCTTTTTGAGGGAGCCGAGCAGCGCCAGGCAATCTCTTGCGTTAATGCTTTTATAGGAGACACGGCTTAACAGCCGCTCAATATCATACACGCCCCGAAGCTCGTCGGATAGGGACATGCAAAGCACGTGCTGGCTGATAAGCGATGCGACGGCATCCAGCCGCCGTGTGATTTTTTCCCTGTCCACAAGGGGCTGTTCGATCCAGCTTCGAAGCAGACGGCCGCCCATGGCGGTGGATGTCTGGTCCAGCAGCCACAGCAATGTGCCCTTCTTTGTTCGGCTGCGCAGGCTTTCGGTCAATTCCAGGTTGCGCCTGGCGCTGCGGTCCAGCAGCATAATCTGGCTGCTGGGATAGATGCGCAGGCCGGTTATATGTTCCAGGGCATTTTTTTGCGTTTCGTCCAAATACTGCATCAGAGCGCCGGCCGCCAGCGCACCGGCCTTGTAATCCTCTTCAAGGCCAAGGGGCGACAAGTCGGCCAGATGAAAATGGCCGCGCAAAGCGCCGTGGGCCTGCGCGGGCTGGTATGCGCCATGGCTGTATTCGGTACAGGAAACGTCCATGCCGGCATATTTGCGCAGCGTGTTCAGGTCATTGGTGATAATTTCGCTAGGCTGGATGCGCAGCACCTCATCTGCCAGCGTATCCAGGTAAGGCTGCAATTGGTGCACATAAAACTCTCCTGTGGAAACATCCACAAAGGCCAGCCCGGCGGTAACGCCCGAAAGATACACGCAAAGCAAAAAGTGGTTTTCACGCTCGTCAAGCAGCGTTGAATCCATCAGGGTGCCCGGTGTTACAATGCGGACGACCTCCCTCTCCACCAGGCCCTTGCTCAGCGCGGGATCGGAAGTCTGTTCGCAGATAGCCACCTTATAGCCCTTTTCGATCAGGCGCGTAATATAAACGGAGGCGCTGTGAAAAGGAACGCCGCACATGGGCGCCCGTTCCTCCAGCCCGCAATCCTTACCCGTAAGGGTTAATTCCAGCTCCCGGGAAGCCGTATGTGCATCTTCAAAGAACATTTCATAAAAGTCGCCCAGGCGAAAAAATAAAATGCAGTCCTTATACTGTTCCTTGATCTGCAGATATTGCTGCATCATGGGGGTGACGCTGGCCATTTCTGCCGCCTCCTTGGTATCCGATAAAAATTATGCCTTTGAATGGATCAATGCTTGCATCCGCCGCAGCTGTCACAGGAGCCGGAGCAATCACTTTGCTGCTGCTCTGTTTCCCCCGTCACCACAAACCGTATCAAAGCATTTACCTTTTCCATCATCTTAGTAAAATCGCCACGGGCCGACTGCATTTTTTCAATCAGCGGGCAGGCGTTCATCTTTTTTTGCGCGTCATCCATTTCATCCCCGGCCGTGGCCAGCTCGCCCTGATCCAGGTTGTTTTCCGAAAGCAATTTCTCCACCCGCTGGCGCTTTTCAATAAAATCGGCAATCAGCCGCGTAGCTTCCGCATCCCGCGTAACAGCCTGCTCCGAAAGGCGCATCAGAATAAACTCTTCGCTGTCCAAAATCGACCCTGCCAATTGCTCGGCATGTTCCAATACCTTTTTCATGCTTTCTCTCCTTGATGGTTGCGTTCTCCCCGAAGCGTGCTTACGCCGGAAGAGGTGATGGTTACGGGTATGATCGTGCCTATGTCTTGCTCGCCTCCGGGAAAACTGATGGTAATATTCCGCATTCCTTTGCCGGATACCTGCTTCGCATCCCGCCTGGACAGGCTTTCCACCAGCACCTGCTCCCGTTGTCCAATGAGGCCATTATGGATTTTCGCCGTAATATCTTCCTGCGCCGCAATCAACCTTTGAATCCTGTCTGTGGATACCTCGGCGGGAATGCGTCCATCCATTGCGGCGGCACGTGTTCCTTCCCGCGGGGAGTAAATAAAGGTGAAGGCGGCATCATATCCCACTTCTTTTACAAGGGACATGGTATCCAAAAACTGCGCTTCCGTTTCACCCGGGAAGCCTACGATCAGATCGGTGGTAATGCCAATGTTCGGCACAGCGCCGCGCAACGCTTCCACCCGGCGCATGTATTGGTCCCTGGTATAGCGC
>JAEWNM010000364.1 GCA_023392755.1 Bacillota bacterium | reverse complement strand
TTTTTAAGCATCTTGATACGGGAGGAACGATCATGGATAAAAAAACGCCGCTGTACGACAGCCATGTGGCGCTGGGCGGCAAAATGGTGCCCTTTGCGGGTTACATATTGCCGGTGAACTATCCCGCGGGGGTCATTGCCGAGCATATGGCGGTGCGCACTGCCTGCGGCCTGTTTGATGTATCCCACATGGGCGAGGTTGTCTTCACCGGGCCGGATGCGCTTGCCAATATCCAGCTTCTGGTCACCAACGACATGGAAAGCCTCAACGTGGGCCAGGTGCGCTACAGCCCTCTGTGCAACGACCAGGGCGGCTTTGTGGATGATCTGATCGTATACCGCATGGGGCAGGACCGCTACATGCTGGTTGTGAACGCCTCCAACCGGGAAAAGGATGTGGCCTGGATGCGGGCGCACCTTTTTGGCGATGTGCATATGGAGGATGTTTCCGACGAAACGGCCCAGGTGGCCCTGCAAGGCCCCAAAGCGCCGGAAATACTGAAGCTTCTTGCCAAAGAGGAGGATATTCCCAAGAAGTATTACACCTTTGTGGAAAAGGGTACCGTGGGGAACATCCCCTGCATCATCTCCCGCACGGGCTACACGGGGGAGACCGGCTTTGAGCTTTACTGCCGCAATGCCGACGCGCCCGCCCTGTGGAACCTTTTGCTTGAAACGGGAAAGGGCCTGGGGCTTACCGCCTGCGGCCTGGGTGCGCGGGATACGCTGCGGCTGGAGGCGGCCATGCCCCTTTACGGCCATGAGATGGATGATACGGTAACGCCCTTTGAAACCGGGCTTGGGAACTATGTGAAGATGGCCAAGGCCGGCTTTATCGGCAAAACAGCCATGGAGGCAAAAACCCAACCGTCCATTGCCCGTTTTGGCCTTCAGATGACGGGCCGGGGCATCGCCAGGGAGCACTGCCCGGTATACCGTGGCGAAACGCTGATCGGGCACACCACTTCCGGCACCTTCTGCCCCTTTTTGAACCAGGCGGTTGCCATGGCGCTGCTGGAAAAGGAAGGCCTGACCCTGGGGGATACGGTGGAGGTGGATGTGCGCGGCCGGCGCATTGCCGCGCAGATCGTGCCGCTTCCGTTTTACAAAAAGAAATAACAGCCGGTCAATTGAAGGAGGAGCGAATTATGAATACCCCCAAGGAATTGAAGTACACCAAATCCCACGAATGGGTGCGTAAACTTGAGGACGGCTCGGTGGAAATTGGCCTGACGGACTTTGCCCAGGGCGAGCTGGGCGATCTGGTGTTTGTGAACCTGCCCCAACCGGGGGACAGCGTAACGGCCGGGCAAAGCTTTGGCGACGTGGAATCGGTAAAGGCCGTCAGCGACGTGTACAGCCCTGTTTCCGGCGAGGTGTCGGAAATCAACGAAGCGCTGCTTGACAGCCCTCAAAATATCAACCAGGCCCCCTATGAAGCCTGGTTCATCCGTGTAAAGGGCGTTACGGGCACGGTGGAACTGCTGGACGCCGACACGTATGAGCGCACGGCCAAGGAGGGGTAAGCATGGGCAGCTACATTCCCACCACCGATGCGGAACGGCAGGAAATGCTGGCTTCCCTGGGCCTGGCCGGTGCCGGGGAGCTCTACGCTGACGTACCCGCGAAGGTACTGCTCACCGGGCCCTTGAACCTGCCGGAAGGAAAGACGGAGCTGGAAGTCCGCCAGGCCATGACCGCCCTTTCCCAAAAAAACAAGGTGTATTCCGTCATCCTCCGGGGCGCGGGCGCATACCACCACTACATTCCCTCCATCGTGAAGTACGTTACCGCCAAGGAGGAGTTTGTTACCGCCTACACGCCCTACCAGGCGGAAATCAGCCAGGGCATTTTGCAGTCCATTTTCGAATACCAGACCATGATCTGCGAGCTTACAGGCCTTGCGGTGAGCAACGCCTCCATGTATGACGGGGCCGGGGCCGCGGCGGAAGCGGTGGCCATGTGCCGGGAGCGCAAACGTGTGACGGCGCTTGTCTCCGCCACCGCGCATCCGGACACCATTGCCACCATACAAACGTACTGCGACGCGGCCAATACCCCCATGCGCATCGTGCCCGAAAAGGACGGCGTCACGGATATTAAGGCGCTGGATAACATGCTGGGCGAGGACACCGCCTGTTTGTTCGTTCAGCAGCCCAACTTTTACGGCGCGCTGGAGGATGCAAGGCTGCTGGGTGAAAAGGTGCACGCGGCAGGGGGCAAGTACATTCTGGGCGTGAACCCCATCGCGCTTTCCATCATGCAATCCCCCGGTGAGGCCGGAGCCGATATCGCCGTGGGCGAAGGCCAGCCGCTGGGCATGCCCCTTTCCTTTGGCGGGCCGTACCTTGGCTTTATGGCGTCCACCACGGCCATGATGCGCAAACTGCCCGGCCGCATCGTGGGCGAGACTGCCGATCATAACGGCAACCGTGCCTTTGTTTTAACGCTGCAGGCAAGAGAACAGCATATCCGCAGGGAAAAGGCCAGCTCCAACGTCTGTTCCAACCAGGCGCTGTGCGCATTGACCGCCGCTGTGTACCTTTCCGCCATGGGCCCGGCGGGCCTTAAGGAAGCCGCCGTACAGTCCATGAGCAAGGCCCATTATCTGGAGGCTGGGTTAACGAAGGTTCCGGGCATCCGCCGCGTGGGCACCGCCCCCTTCTTTCATGAGTTTGTCACCGTCTGCGCGGGCAGGCGGGATGAAATACTGAAGGCTTTGGCGGCCAAGGACATACTGGGCGGGCTGCCGCTTGGCTGGGATATGCTGCTTTGGTGCGCCACCGAGCAGGCAAGCCGGGAGCAGCTTGATACGGCTATTCAAACCGTCCGGGAGGTGTGCGCATAATGAACCTGATTTTTGAATCCAGCCGTTCCGGCCATCATATGAGCCTGCTGCCCAGGTGCGACGTGCCGGAAGTATCGCTGCCCCAAGAGCTTCAGCGGGAGCAGCCCCCTCATTTGCCTGAGATGGCCGAGACGGACATCAGCCGCCATTATACAAAGCTGGCCCGCCGCGCCCATGGCGTGAACAGCGGCTTTTATCCCCTGGGCTCCTGCACCATGAAGTATAACCCCCGCATCAACGAGGAGATTGCCGGCTTGCCCGGCTTCGCATGCATCCATCCCCTGCAGCCCAAGGAAACCGTGCAGGGCTGCCTGGAGGTGCTTGCAAAGGCTGAGGAGCACTTGTGCGAAATCACCGGCATGGACAGCATGACATTCCAGCCGGCTGCCGGGGCCCACGGGGAATTCACGGGCATATTGCTCATCAAGGCCTATCATAAGGCAAGGGGCGATGCAAAGCGTGTGAAAATCATCGTGCCCGATTCCGCCCACGGCACCAACCCGGCCACCGCGGCCATGGCGGGCTACACGGTGGTAAGCATACCCTCCGGGCCGGACGGCTGCGTGGACCTTGGCGCATTGCGTGCCGCCGTGGGGGAGGATACCGCCGGGCTCATGCTTACCAACCCCAACACATTGGGTTTGTTTGACAAGAATATATTGGAGATTACAAGCATCGTTCATGATGCCGGCGGGCTGTGCTACTATGACGGAGCGAACCTCAACGCCATTATGGGCGTGGTGCGGCCTGGCGACATGGGCTTTGACGTGGTGCATCTGAACCTGCACAAAACATTTTCTACACCCCACGGCGGCGGCGGGCCGGGCAGCGGCCCGGTGGGCTGCAAAGCGTTTTTGACGCCCTTCCTTCCGGCTTCCGCACTGGGGGAAAAACCCGGCCCCGAAAGCATCGGCCAGGTGAAGGCGTTTTACGGCAACTTCCTGGTGGTGGTGCGGGCGCTGACCTACATTCTCACCCTGGGCCGCGAGGGCATACGAGAGGCGTCTGAAAACGCCGTGCTCAATGCCAACTACATGATGAACCGCCTGAAGGATACGTTTGACCTGGCCTATGACCACACCTGCATGCATGAGTTTGTGCTCACCCTGGAGGGTATGAAGAGGGAAACGGGCGTTTCCGCCATGGATGTGGCCAAGGCGCTGCTGGATAAGGGCATGCACCCCCCCACCATGTATTTCCCCCTCATTGTCCACGAGGCACTTATGATCGAGCCCACGGAAACGGAGAGCCGGGAGACACTGGAAGAGGGCATTGCCGCACTGAAGGAAAT
>JAEWNM010000333.1 GCA_023392755.1 Bacillota bacterium | reverse complement strand
CTGACCTTCATAACCCCCGCCAGGCCACATATCCCGGCGCTGAAAAACATGGTGCGCAGCACGATTCTTTTCACCGGCATGCCGGCATACCGGGCTGTGTTTTCATTTTCACCCACCACGGTAAGCTCATACCCCTGCTTGGTATAGCGAAGGTACAAAAGCACCGCCACCACCAGCACCAATGCCACGATCCAGCCGATGTGCACCCCAAACACCACGGGCATCCTCGCGCCGGCCGCAAAGCGGGGCATTTGCGGGAAGCCCATGGACTTGGGGTCTTTCCAGGGCCCTTCCCGAAGGTATTGGATCATATACAGCGCCACATAGTTCATCATCAGGGTGAACAGTGTTTCATTGGTGCCAAAGCGTGTCTTGAACCATGCCGGGATCATGCCCCACAAACCGCCGGCCAGAACGCCGGCCACAGACATCAGGATCAGCAGCAGCCAGGAAGGCAGCGTATTGTGATAGTACGCAAAATAGCTTGCGGCAATGGCCCCGACGCAAATCTGCCCTTCGGCGCCGATGTTCCAAAAACGCATCTTGAACGCCAGCAAAATCCCCAGCGCCGTAATGCAAAGCGGAATGGCGATTTTCACCGTTTCCCGGATATTGCCCTCACTGCCCAGCGCACCGGAAAGCAGCGTACCGTATACGGCAATGGGATTTAGCTGAAGGGCAAGCAAAAATAACCCGCCTGTCAACAATGCCGCGGCCACCGCCAGAAGCCGGTAGGCCGCAGCCTTCAAAGGCGGCAGCGCATCGCGCTGCACCATATGGAAAAGCGGCTGGCGTACTTGCGCGTGTGTATCAGACATACGTTTCCTCGCTTTTCTCCGCCTTCAGCGCGTCCGTCATTTTCATACCCAATAACTCTTTGGTGGCAAACATGGCAGGAACGATAGCCGTCACCCGACCCCCGCACATGACCATAATCCGGTCGGAAAGCTCAAGCAGCACATCCAGGTCCTCGCCGATAAACAGGATGCCCACACCCCGCTGCTTTTGCTCGCCCAACAGGTCATAGATGGTGTGGCTTGAGTTGATGTCCAGGCCCCTAACGGGATAGGCGGTGATCAGCACCCTGGGATTGCTGTCGATCTCCCGGCCCAATAGCACCTTTTGCACATTGCCGCCGCTTAATTTCTTGACAGCAATGTTTACGCCGGGGGTGGATATTTTCAGCCGTTCGATCAGCCGCCTGGCCAGCGCACGGGCAGGCTTGCGGCTAAGCAGCAAGCCCTTTTGGTCACGGTATGTTTTTAGAAGCATGTTGTCTGTCAGGTTCATACCGCCAACCAACCCCATGCCCAGCCGATCTTCTGGTATGAAGGACATCGATATGCCCTTTTGAATGATTTCCCTGGGCGTAAGCCCGTCAACGCGCTGCCCTGTCAGCGTAATCTGGCCCGCGGCGATGGGCTGCAGCCCGGCAATGGCTTCGCACAATTCCTTTTGCCCGCTGCCCGCAACCCCGGCAACCCCCAAAATCTCCCCGGCCTTAAGGGCAAAGCTGATGTTTTTCAGCCGTTCCGCTCCCTCATCGCTTTTCACTGTGACCTCGTGTACGTTCAGAAGCGTTTCGCCCGGCTCCACCTCCGTACGGTGAATCTGCAAATCCACCGGCCGCCCCACCATCAGCTCCGTCAAATGCTGTACATGGGTTCGGGCCGTTTCCACGGTATCCACGCTTTCACCGCGGCGCAGTATGGTCACCCGGTCGGAAATGGCCATAACCTCATTCAGTTTATGGGTAATGATGACGATGGCCCGGTTGTCTTCCCGCATCCGGCGCAATATGTCAAAAAGCTTTTCCGTCTCCTGGGGCGTTAAGACCGCGGTAGGCTCGTCCAAAATGAGTATATCGGCACCCCGGGCCAGCACCTTCAATATCTCCACCGTCTGCTTTTCGCCTACGGACATGTCATATATCTTTTTGTCCAGGGAAACATCCAGCCCGAAGCGTGCGCATAAGTCATTCAAATTTCGGCGTCCGCGCCCGCCTTCTCCCAAAAGTATGTTTTCCCTGGCAGTCAGCACGTCCACCAATTTGAAATGCTGATGGATCATGCCAACGCCCAGCTGTATGGCCTCCCTGGGCGAACGGATGCCAACTTCCCGCCCGTTCAGGAATATTTGCCCGCTGTCGGGCTTGTAAATGCCTGATAGCATATTCATCAGCGTTGTCTTGCCGGAACCGTTTTCACCCAGCAGCGCCAGTATCTCTCCGCGCTTTACCGTAAGGCAGATGTTGTTATTGGCCTGCACCTGGCCAAAGCGCTTGGACAGGCCACGCAGCTCGATGGCATAGGGCACCGCGGGATGTTCTCTTTGCACGCAAGCACCTTCCTTAACCATGGAAAAACTAATGCTTAGTATACTTGATTTTTCGGACCTTTTCAATAGAAAGGCGAACATTCCGCCAGCATATTGCCGGATCTTCCGGCAAAACAGCAATCCACTCCCTTTTGCCGGATAGGCTGCCAAAGCGGCAGAACCTTTTTCTTTAATAAGAGAATAGATAAGGCTCGGTTGCGGGCGCGCAGGGGCTTACGCTGCCCGCCACTATCGTAAGCTCGCTATAGTCGTCATACGTACGCATTTCCAGCATGCCTGTAACCGAAACCCAGACATCTGTTTCCAAGCTGTCAACACCGTCATATTCACAGGTAAAGCCGATTGGGTACAGGTCTGCAGCGCAACAGGTCATCAGCTTGCGGACGGGGGAAAAATAGCCGGCATCAAAGTAGGCCGGGTCCTTCATCACCTGCCCCATGGTCGTAATGGTGAACCCGAGGAACGGTTCCGGGTTTTCAAAAATTTCGACAAGCCACATGTACGTTTCTTCTTCAGGTATGACAATCTTCCGATTCATGCCATCATACCCATGAAGCATCGTTCCGCTATATACAGAGGCCTGCATCACATATGTTTCCCCTGCCGGCACCGCATTAACCTCCGCCTTGCGGGCAGCCGAACTTTGCTCGGCAAGCTTTGGGATAATGCCCGTATCATGAACAGACCAGACGATAAACAGAAGCGGTATCAGCAAAATCATCAAATGACTGTAATGCCTGATATGAGCCCGGTCAAACAGGCTGCACAGGGCATTTATGCCCAGCAGCAAAAGAACCGCGCTGGCAAAGTACAGGTAAGGAACGGTTCTTGGGGTCACATAGTACATATAGGCGCCCGTAACGGACATAAGGAACAGTGTGGCGCCCAAGAGAGTAAAGGCAATTCCCTCCGCCAGCATACCGGCATTTACTTTTTTCATCGCACCCATCCCTCCAGACCCAGCAAGGATGCGGCGTAAACAACCGCAAAGCATACGCCAAAGGTGATGACGGCCAGCTTAACAATAAAGCGTTTTGACATATTGGCCGACATCAATATGAGGTTTTTGATGTCCATCATAGGCCCGAATACCATAAAACCCATGACTGCGCCTATGTGGAAATTGGCGCCCATGTTCTTCCCTACGACCGCGTCTGAGGATGAGCACAGGGAAAGCAAAAACGCCATGAGCAGCATCAGCAGCATGGATTCCAGGAGCCCCAACGAACTCAGCTTCGTCAAATCGCTGCCTAGCGCCATTTGGAAAACGGTGGACACCGCAATGCCTATCAGCAGATATTTGCCCACCTCAAACAGCTCGCTGCGGAAATGAGCGGCCAGCTGCCTCATTTTTGATGCAGGTCTTATGTCTGTGCCATACATCATGCAGCAGGTACAGGCGGTTTGAGAAACCTGGCTTGTAAAAATACTGCCCTTTCCGCGTACAAAGAAGAAGCCGATCAGCAATGAGGAGATGATGCCCAGGACGATCCTCGCCAGAACGATCTTCCCATTGCCCCCAAAAGCGTAATAGGTGGAAAGCATCACAACAGGGTTGATGACCGGGGCCGCCGTCATAAACGTCACGGCCGCCGGAAGCGGCACACCCTTTTTGACAAGGCTGCGGAATACCGGAATGGAGGCACAGTCACAGACAGGCATCAGGAAACCTGCGAACACGCCAAAGAACATGCCCCCCAGCAGATTTTTGGGGAATACACGCCGGACCAAATCCGTTGAAACAAACACCTGAAGGGCCGAGGACAGCAATATGCCCAGCAGCAGAAAGGGTATGGCTTGCAGCCAGGTGCCAAGGAAGACGGTTACGGAGGCCGGAATGGATATACTCAAGAAAGAAAGCATGCTGAACAGGGCGACGCCTGCCGCACTTACGGACAATATGCGGATTGCCTCCCTAACATTAGGATAGTATATAAGCCCGTCAATTTGATCCGCCTCCCCCCAATCCAGCATGTACAGGCTTCCTTGAATCTGTTTAAGGGAGCGGCGGATATGCCTCAGCTGCTTTTTATCCGCATTGCGGATGACGGCGAGATCACATTGCGTAACCTGTTCCACCTGCATGCTGTCCGGCCGGGCCAAAAGCTCAATATAGTCCTGCCCGTCAGCAACCTGAATGATTTTATTTAGCCTGCACAGCCCGTTAAGTGGTGCGGCCTTCAGGATGGATAAAAGCCGATTGACGGGCAGCATGCCGTTCCACTCAATCCAAATTTCATCGGCAGAGGCTTCTTCCATGGCCTTTGCCATGTGCGCGGCAATTTCCTCGTCAGACTGGGCTTGGACATCACGTATGGGAACGTACAGCGAGCTTCCGTCAAGCGGCTCCAGCCCCATTTCGAATTGAATCAGCAATATATTCCGTTTTTCCCGCCTCCTGCCCAGGCATTGCGTGATAAAGGTGGTCTTTCCGGCTGACAGCGCGCCGGTGATGACATACACGGGTGAAGTCTTTTTGCTCATACTACCACTGCTCCATATAGATCAATGTTGATAAAATGTGTTCGAATCAGCGGCTGTTTCGAGCGTCCTTCAGGACATAGACGAAAGTGAGGAAACCGGTCATGGCATATCCTCCCTTGATGAAAAGGACATTCCGCAAAGCGCTTTCCCTTTACCAGCGCCGCTACCAGCGTATAAACGAGATTGCCGTGAATTCTACACCGGGCATCGTTGCCAAGGGGAAAGAAATGTGATATCTTTGTTTTACAAAGTAATGTTTGCTTGGCGTTGCATGTTATAATGGTCATTGGCATCAGCGTTTGAAGCACATGCTGGAGGGACATTATGGCCAACGGCTGTCAACATGGGGAGCAGTTAAAAGAAAGTGGGCTGAAGAATACCAGGCAGCGCAAGGCCATTTTGGATATTCTCTCCTCCAATCAGCAGCCCATGGCGGCGGAGGATGTATATCTGAAGCTTAAGCAGAACCAGATCGATGTCAATCTCTCTACAGTCTACCGCTCCCTGGAGACCATGAGCAGCAAGGAAGTGGTCAGAAAGGTCAGCGTGACGGGGGACAACCGTATGCTGTATGAACTGAGTGAACATGCGCATCAGCATTATCTGGTATGTTTAAACTGCAAACGGATACAGCCGGTAGGTCACTGCCCGCTGGATGCCTATGAAAAAGCAGTGGCTGAGGACACCAATTATGCCATCATGGGGCACCGGCTGGACATTTACGGCCTGTGTCCCGATTGCCAGGAATCCGATCATTCCAAAGACAAAAAGTAAGCTTTTCCTGGCGGCTTTCCGCCGTTTTTTTTGCGCCGGACAAATCATGTATTCTCAAACAGCCGCCTGATATCCTCTTTATCCAAGTTCTGTCCAATGAAGGATATCATTCCGGCCGGCGCCTGAATAGGTGTTATTTCCGTTTGTCCCGGAACATACTGAACATTCCAGCTTGAACCTTCGCCCTGCAGGATGCCCTTTGCTCGCACAATATTGCAGCGCAGGCTTTCAACGCGTTGAAAACATGCCACTATCTCCTGTTTATCAAATATGCGGCCTGTGGAAAGGGTGAAGGAATCGAATACTTCCTCCGCATCATGATGGCCCTCATGGCCGCAATCATGGTCATGTTCCTCACCGTTATGATTATGCTCACTACAGTTGCGTCCGCAGCTGCAGCCTTCGCGATGGTCATGGCCGCCATGTTCCTCACAGTGATGACCGCCGGAGCAGGGCGTCTTGGCAAAGGGGCTGTCTGGCAGGTGATGCAGCACATCGTTTGCGGACAGACGATCCCATGGCATATCAAAAACCGCAGCATGCGGATTGATCTTTTCAACAGCAAGCCGGACATCTTCACCCTTTTGTGCAGAACTGTTTAGGTGGCTGACCAATATCACATCCGCCTGCTGTATTTGATCCTCATAGAATTCACCGAAATTTTCCATGTACAGGGCAAAGCGCGTTGCATCCACCACGGTCATCCCGCCTGCCAGGTGAAGCAGGGCTTGAACCGCATTGTCATGGCAAGCCCTTACTACATCGGAAAGCTTTCCGACGCCTGAAGGTTCAATAAGAAGCACATCCGGTGCAAAGCAGTTCAGTATTTCAGTAATCGCCCTTACAAAATCACCGGCAAGGCTGCAGCATATGCAGCCGGAGCTGATTTCCCTCACTTCAACGCCCTGATGCTTTAATATGGCTGCGTCTACGCTTGCCTGGCCAAAATCGTTTTCTATCAGCACCACTCTTTGGCCTTGAAATGATTCCTTCAGCATTTTTTGTATCCATGTGGTTTTGCCGGCACCCAAAAATCCGGAAACGATATATATGTCGGTCATCACAAGCAACTCCAATCATCATGCGAATATGTATTATGAACTTCTATCCTTTCCTTCCGAGTATACCCCTTCCCGCCAAAAGAAGAACCAAGCATGCAACGCCAATGAGCACAATGGTCCCGCCAGGCTTCAGCCCCGCATAATAGGAAAGGAACAGCCCTCCAATCGTAAACACGACGCCGAAAAGAACACTCAAAAGCACCGTCTGACGGTAGCTTTTTGCCAGCTGCATAGCGCAGGCCACAGGCAATACCATCAGGGAGGAGATAATCAGCGCCCCTACCGTACGCGCCGCAACAGACACGGTAACTGCCGTCAGTATGGTAAACACAAAGTTGATGCTCCGGACGGGTACTCCCGCCAGGCGGGCTGTACGTTCATCCATGGCAATAAAAAACAGTTCCTTGTATAATAGAACAAAGATGCCCAGTACCGCAAGGCTGATAAGCACAACAAGAAGCATTTCAAAATCGCTGATAGCCACAATGCTGCCAAACAGAAAGCTGTTAAAGTTGGCGGAGCTTTTTACAAAGCCCGACAGTACGCCGGCCAAACCCACCCCGGCCGACATGGTAATGGCAGTGGCCATTTCCGCATACCGGGGCAGCTTTTTGCGAATGGCTTCAATGCTCAGTGCCGAGACCACGCACATCACAACGGCCCCGACAATCGGGTTTATGCCAAGCACAAGTCCCCCAGTGACACCTGCCAGGGAAGTGTGGGAGAGGGCGTCGCCAAGCATGGAGAGCCGGCGCAGCACCACCACCACCCCGATACAGGGAACGATAATGGACAGCATGAGTCCAACCAAAAAGGCGCGCCGCATAAAATCATACTGCAAGATTTCCATTGTCTATTCCCTTCTTTATGCCGGAGTTGAGGGGCTGTCATGATGATGCCTGTGCATCACCTCCAGCTTGATCTGGCTTTTGCTCAGCTCTACCAAAGACCCATCCTCCATACAAAGTGTTCTGGTTGCATAAGCCGAGGCTCGCGCCATATCATGAGTCACCATCAGTATGGTGGCCTTATCGGTCTTGTTGAACGATTCCAGAAGGCTCAAAAGGTCCTGCACGCCCTTGGCGTCTATACCCGTCGTGGGCTCATCCAGAATCATGACGGCCGGGCGGTTCACAAGAACCCGTGCCAACAGCACACGCTGCTGCTGACCGCCTGAGAGGTGTGAAAAAATCCTTTTCCCATAATCCTGCATACCTACCTGGGCCAAGGCCTTTTGCGCCATATCCCGGTGCGCCTTTTTGGCCATGCGCATCAGCCCGATTTGCGAAAACAGATTGGCCTGCACGATTTCGGATGCGGTTGCCGGAAAATTTGCTCCTGCGGCCACGCCGTTTTGCGGCATATACCCAATCAGGGGCCACTGCCTGAACTGGCGGATATCCTGGCCGAACAGCCTGATGGTACCTTTTTGGGGCGGCAATTCACCCAACAACAGTTTCAAAAGCGTACTTTTTCCGGCCCCGTTGGGCCCGGTCAGTGCGACAAAATCTCCTTCCCGCACGCAAAAGCCGACATTGGAAAATATGGGCTCCTTTGTGTACTGATAGCTTAGGTCCAAAACTTCCATTAGCGTATTCATGGCACCATCCTTAAGAC
>JAEWNM010000324.1 GCA_023392755.1 Bacillota bacterium | reverse complement strand
GTACATGCACATCCACAAAGCCGGGGGAGACGATCATCCCCCCAGCGGAAAACACATTGGCATCCGGCGCCTCAAGCTCCGGCCCGATACCTGAAATGACGCCGCCCTCCAGCAAAATGTCGGCCTTCTCCAGCCTGCCGTCAAGATAGGCGACACCGCCCCTGAGCAATATCCTTCCTTCCATCCCGTTACCCCGCGATGGCCCGGCGCAGCGCCGCCATGCGCACGTACACACCGTTTTCCATTTGCCTGAAGATGCGGGATTTTTCGCACTCCACCACGTCATCGCCAATTTCCACGTTCCTGTTCACAGGGGCCGGGTGCATGATGATGGCGCCTTTTTTCATGGCCTCCGCCCGTTTCCTGGTGAGGCCGTACTTTGCGTGGTACTCCTCCTGGGTGAAGTGGTCGCGCATGTGGTGGCGCTCGTACTGTATGCGCAGCATCATCACCACATCGCTGGTGGACACGGCCTGCTCAAAGTCCTCAGACGCAAGCGACGGGTCAAGGAATTCGTCCGGCCCGGACTCCACCACCCGCATGCCCAGCCTTTGCATGATTTCGCAGTTGGTATGGGCCACCCGGGAATGCTTCACATCCCCGATGATGGCCACCTTCAGCCCCTCAAATCCGCCGAATTCCTGGCGGATGGTAAGCAGGTCCAGCAGCGATTGGGTGGGGTGGTTGCCCGTTCCGTCGCCGCCATTCAAAATAGGGGCCCGTACCCGGCCCGCAAGCTGATTGTAAAATTCGTTTTCCGTGTGCCGGATCACCAGGGCATCCACCCCAAAGCTGTCAAACGTCTTCACCGTGTCGTAAAAGCTTTCGTTCTTTTTCATCGAAGACGACTCCGGATGAAAAGAAATGACCCGCATTCCCAACTTCTCTTCTGCAACGCAGAAACTGTATTGGGTGCGGGTCGAAGCTTCAAAAAAGAGATTGCACGCGATTTTTCCGGATAGATTGGGAAAAATCGCTTTGTCCCGGAAGGCTTGCGCCTCATTGAGAAGCGCCATGACCTCCGAGGCGGAAAGATCGCACAGGGTTGTAAGGTCCCTTGGCACAGCCATTCCCCCTTCGTGCTTGTGCTTGGGCGTTTTTGCACGCCAAATTGCCTGATTATAGCACGAGGGCCATACGGCTGTAAATGTAAGTTCTGGTCAAATTTCCGGCAGCAAAATACGTTTTTTAAGCATTTCCCCTACGGCAGCGGCGCGGGGAGCAGCGTTCCATGCAGCACCTCCAGGCACATGCGGCCATTATGGTAAGGGCATTTCCACGGTTCCGCAATGGGCATGGAACGGGGCCGGTCATGCTCGTCAAGCGCCCAGAACCATTCGCTGCCTAAGCGTTTATCCACAAGGCAATCCTGTATGTACCGCCAGATGGCTGCGGCGGCTTCACGGTATTCCATGCTGTCTTCCCGCCGGGCGGCATACAAAAAGCCGACGACGGCCTCCGCCTGCACCCACCACACGCGGGTTTTGTCGGTTTTGCCACGGTCGCATTCGTTATACAGGCACCTGCCATCAAAAGCGGCCTCATGCACATGGCGCACCAAATCCCCAAGGATAGGCGCGGCTTTTTGCGCCAGGTCATCATCGCCAAGGGATGCAATCGCCCGCTCCGTCAGCCAGGAGGCTTCAATGTCATGGCCAAAGGAATGCAGGTCAAGAATCGAGTTCATTTCCCCGTCAAAAAAAAC
Source organism: Bacillota bacterium (assembly GCA_023392755.1). Lineage (GTDB taxonomy): Bacteria > Bacillota > Clostridia > Christensenellales > Aristaeellaceae > JAEWAH01. The sequence continues at coordinate 12,225 of JAEWNM010000324.1, read as the reverse complement.
CTCCAGCCGCCTTTTGCCCGGGTTGTAAACCTTCTCCAGCAGCATGTGGACGATATGGCTCAGCCTTTGGCGCACGTGGGCGTCAAGAGTGATGCTCCATAAATCCGTATACGCCTCCATCAGATGCAGCAACGTGTTCATGGTCTTGCTTGCCATCACGCCGTTCTCCGAAAGCTTGTCGTTGCCGACAGGGCAAAAAGACTCGTCAAACGCCTCCTGATAACCCGCGCCGTCGGCGCACCTGGTTTCGATCAGTTCAAACAGTTTTTGGCAAAGCTCAAGCGCTTCTTCTTTTTTGCTCACAGCGTAATACGCGCAAAGCGCGTACACCCCAAACGCCTGGTTATAGGTGTGCTTCGTGCTGTCGGCCACCGATCCGTCGGCGTTGAGCGCCCAGTACAGCCCTCCGTTTTTTTTATCCAGGCAGCGCTTGAGCATATCGTAGGCATGGTCGGCGTAAGGCCGCAGGCCCGTATCCCCCAGCGTCTTTTCGCAGGCGGAAAAAAACCACAGGATGCGGCTGTTCAAAATGCAGCCGCGGACGGCGCCGTAATCAGGCTTCAGGTCGTAGCCCACATAGCCCGCGTAGCCGCCGCGGACATCATCCTTCAACCCCATCCAGAAGGGTAAAATCACCTTGCGGAGGTGCATTTCAAAATCGTCCCCGCGCATTTCATTCATCTGACGCCAATCTCCTTATCTTCCGGCGTCAGCTCGCTGTGCTCCTTGATGTAAGCAATCACATCATCCGCCTTGGTAAAGGCCAGCCCCACATACGTATCCGCCGCGCCGTAATAAATGGCGATGCGCCCGGTATCCTTATCCTGCAGCGTGGCGCAGGGGAAGCATACATTGGGCACAAAGCCCCGCTCCTCGTAAGGCTCCTCCGGCGTCAGAAGAAAATTGCGGCAGCGGTATAATACGCGGCTGGGCTCGTCAATGTCAAGAATCGCGCCGCCGATGGAGTATACATAGCCATTGCATGTGCCGGCCACGCCGTGGTAAAACATAAGCCAGCCCTCGCTGGTCTCAATGGGCGCGGCGCCGCCGCCGATTTTCAGGCTTTCCCACCAGGCGCTGCCCCTGCCCATCACGTGGCGGTGCCGGCCCCAATACACCATGTCCGGGCTTTCGGATACAAAGATATCGCCAAAGGGCGTGTGGCCGCTGTCCGAGGGGCGCGACAGCAGCTTGTACATGCCCCCGATTTTCCTGGGAAAGAGCACGGCGTTGCGGTTGAAGGGTATGAAAGGGTTTTCCATGCGCACAAACGTCTTGAAATCCCGCGTTTTCGCCATGCCGATGGAAGCGCCGTAAAAATCGGTGCACCAGAGAATGTAGTAATCCTCCTCCACCAAAACAAGCCGCGGGTCATAGGCATAGCGGGGCATGAACGGCTCGCCCCTGTCATTGACAAAGGCGATCTTTTCCCTGTCGATATCCCAGTGTATGCCGTCCCGGCTGCGGCCCATATAAATATGGGGAACGCCGTCGACCTGCTCACCCCGGAGCACCGCCACAAAACCGTCCCCGCAGGGCGCGACGGCGCTGTTGAAAATGCGCGCCACCCCCGGCGCGGGATTGCGCCCGATCACGGGGTTTTGGCTGTACCGCCATACAGGGGCATCGTGATGATCGCCGCCCCGGTCCTGCCAGGGCATATTGGGCAGGCTGCCTCCTGAAAGCAGTGTTCCCTTTGGCATATGCAGCGCTCCTTTATTCAAGCATTCATTCGTTCCGCTTCCGCTGCGCGAAGGTCCTTCACCGAGCCGCGGTAAACCACATGGCCGCTGATTACAATGCGCCCGGTGTGCCCGCTCTGCCCGTGCAGCTTTTTGATGAGCGCCTTCACCGCCGCCTTGGCCATGGCGTCCTGGTCCACCTGGAAGGTGGTCAAAGGCGGGTTGCACAGCCGCGCGAACAAAAAATCATCAAAGCCCACGATGGACACGTCCTCCGGCATATTGTAACCCGCCCGGGCAAGCTGCCCCATCAGCAGGTGGGCCATCTCGTCGCAGTTGCACACAAAGGCCGTGGGCATCGCCTCCGGCAGCGCCACCTCCGTCAAAAGGCCCTTGTCGTCCCTGTCCGGCAGCACCCATTCGGGCCGGAGCGGTATGTTGTTTTGCAAAAGGGATTTGTAATATCCAAGATACCTATCCAGAATGCTGCTGGTGGCGTGAATATCCCCCACGAAGCCAATGTTCCGGTGGCCCATCTGAACCAGGTGGTTGGTCAGCAGATACGCTCCGTACACGCTGTCGCTGACCACGGAGGTGACAAAGGCGTGCTCTGTGTAGAAATCCAGAAACACGCAGGGCAGCCGCGTATCCAGCAGCGCCCGCATATATTCCGCGCTCACCTGGCCCATAACGATCAGGGCATCCACCTTGCCGGAGCGGATCATCACCGGCAGCTTCAATTCCTTCTCGTCCGGGGCATACAAAATTTCCAGTATTCCGTAGCAGGAAACCTCCGCCAGCCTTTGCACCAGCTTTTTGTACAAGGCGGCGTAAAACGAGCTGTCGCTGAAAAAGCGGTCCGCCACCAGTATGCCCACGTCCTGCCCGTTGCCCTCCATGGGCCGCTTTTCAGGCGACACGTACTGGTAGCCCATCTCCCTGGCCTTTTCCACGATCTGCGCCCGCACCAAATCGCTTACGCCGTCCTTGCCGCCCAGCGCCTTGGACACCGTAACGGTGCTCACGCCCATGGCCTTGCCGATCTGCCGCATGGTTACCTGCTTGCTCAAGTGTATGCCCTCCTGTTAAGCGTGCTATTCTGTAGCATATCACCGATCGCGGCTTATGTAAAGTAATTTACTTAACAATGTGCTTTACTTTTTTACGGTAATACTTCCCCTGTTTTCAAACACGGTCCCGTCGGAAAAGCGGCACAGGAACAGCGTGTCATAAAAGGAGTTCTTCAGGCCCGATATGTCAACCAGCCCTTCATGGTATCCGCTTTGCCCAAGGGTGAGGGGAACGTGCACATCCGTTTTCAAAATGGTGTAGTATATCTCCTCCACCGCCTTGCCGTAGGGCTTCACATCCGCCTGAATGGTAAAGCTTTCCCTGGCCAGCAGCTTGTTGGTGGCCGGGTAGACAAGGGAGACAAAGGGCTCCTTCCCAAGCACGGCCACATTGCCATGGGAATAGATATCCCCGGTGCGGTCGGCAAAAATCACCCTGTCGTCGTTGTAGAAGGTGATGAAATTGTCGGCCATCTCATGGCTGGTCTTGTCGCCGGGGCGCACATAGGGCACCCAGAACTGACCGTCGTTGAAATTGGCCCATACCAGAAAATAGCTGACCCGGCCGGTAATATCATCGCCGGCAAGGGCCTCCAGTATGTCCGTATACCATGTGAGGCTGCCCTGGTTGCCCTGGGGCGCAAGGCCTTCGTAGCCCTTGGCCAGTTGCCGTACGCCGGTTTCGCACACGGCGGCTACCTTGCCGCGGGCCTTGGCCAGGCCGGAGACAAGCAGGCAGCTTTGCTTCAATTGGTTCATGAAGCTTACCGTGCTTTCCCCCGCGTCGTCGCAATAGTAGTCAAAGCCCAATATGTCCGCATAGTTGTCGCCGGGATACCTTTCCAGGTAAGTGCCGGCGCTGGTAACGGGGCCGTTGGGGGCATAGGCATACAAAAAGTTGTGCACGCCCTTTTTGTCCCGGAGATATTCCACGGTAAAGCGGTACAGCCGCTGGGCGTCGGCATTGTTTCCGCTGGCAGAGCCCCACCAGAACCAGCCGCCGTTCCCCTCATGGTAAGGCCGCAGGATGATGGGTATCAACGTCCCGTCCTCCGCCACGCAATCCCCGGCAAAGGCGGCCACGGTGTCAAGGTAGGCAAGCAGCTTTTCATGCGCCTGGCCGCCGGGGAGCACCGCCTTTACGGCCCCCGCCGTCACGTCGCTGAATATGCCGCCGGTCACAAAGTTGGGCATGTGCATGCTCATGGTGAGGATGGCGCCTGATGCACGGGCAGCCTTGGCAATCATGACGCTTTGCTCATACGTGCCCTCGCCGCCCGTCAGCGAAAGACCGTCCAGCCCCACAATGCCGGGGTGCGCGCCCACGGCGTTTTTCACGTCCGACTCCGACCCGTCGGCCTTTGCAATGCTCACGCCGTGGTGCAGCGCGTTTTGATGGCCAAACAGGATATATTCTTCCCCCACGTCCCGCAGGTACACAAACAGCGATTTCGTTTCCGGCGTAGCGTTTTCATCCACAAGGGGAATGGGCGCGGCCGTATCGATGACGGCGCTTTGGGGCGGCCTTCCGTTTGATGGCAATTGCGTAACGTTCACGCCCATGTAATCGCCCTGCCTGCGGGCGGACAGCAGCACGTTGTCCAAATAGAGCTCGCCCATGTACGCAGTGGAGGAACCTACGATGCCCACCGTCATGCTTTCCATGTCAAGGTCGGACACAAACCCGATCTCATACAAAAGCGTGGCGGTGCCGTCGCCGTTGTCGGTGGTCTTCACAGGGTATCCGTTGCCCAGCGCCTTGTAGCCGCCGTCCGCCAGTATGGCAATGGGCTGCACGCGGAAATCGCCGCCGCCCAGGCGGTACGCGTCCCTGTTCACCGTCAGCGCCATGGAAAACAGGCCGTATCCCTTCAGGTTCAGGCCGCCCATGGGCACGTTCAGCTTGATTTCCGACCAATCGCGGCTCCTGTCGAATTGCAGCCCGGAAATTTTCATGGCCCGCCGGTCCGCGTCGTAGGATACCTGCTCCATCCCAAAGCCGCCGGGGTATTCCCAGGAGCCTTCCACGCCCCAATCGAGAAGGCCCGAAATCTCATCCTCAAAATCCCAAAACTTCGCCTCCACAGGGGGAAGCTCTTCCACTTTTTCAGGAATGGCTGTGAGGGTGATGTTTTCAAAATAGATATCCCCCGCAAAATCCGTGGCCGACCCCGCCAAAACCAGCATGAGCTGGCTGTGGATGGCCGCGCCTTCCAGTGCCTGCGTTATATGGGCGGCTGTTCCGCCGGGCAGCATGGGAACCTCCGCAATCACGCCGTCTTGCACCTGGTACCAGGAAGGCGCGTTCAGGCAGGTTTGCACCTTCACGCTGCCCTCAGTGCCGGTGCCATCCTTCGGCACGAAATACACGTCAAAGGAAATGCTCTCCATTTTGTGAAAGGCGGTGGACCCCACCTTTTTCAGGATAGCCGCGTCGCACCAAAGGCTTTCCTTGTCAAAGGCGGCGGCAAGGCACAGCGCCCTGTTCCCGGTTAAAGGGTTCACCGCCGTGAAAACGGCGGTATCCCTGGCCGCCTTGCCATATTCGCCCGTCACATCCCGCCAGCTGTCAGGGGAAACGGCGCCGGCCTGCATTGCCCTGGCACAGGGCCCCGGCAGCATAACAAGCACCGCGAGCAGGCAGCAGGCAACCGTCACAACCCGCTTCATGGCAAGACCTCCTTCATATGTCCGGCAGCATGCCGGCCCCCGGGGGATGGCGCCGCGCCATCCCCCCATCGGCTTTGTGTTACTTGCGCTGGCCCAGCAGCACATCATCCACCAGCATATTTCCCGCATAGGCGGTATTGCACCCGGCAAGGCCTACCGTAATGCTCTTAACCGTAAGGTCGTAGTCGGGCCGGAACGCGATTTCGTACAAGAGCGTGGTGGTGCCGTCGCCGTTGTCGGCGGAGGAAACGGGGCCGTCGTTGTTAAGCGCCTTGTAGGAGCCGTCACCCATGATGGCGGTGGGCTGAACCTTCACGCTGCCGCCCGCGTTGTACGAAGCCGTATCCACGGTGAGCTTGAGGGAAAACAGGTTGTACCCCAGCAAGGCAAGGCCGTCAACAGGCACGTTCAGCTTGATTTCCGACCAGTCCTTCAATGCGTCAAAGGTCAGGCCGGATATCAGCAGCGCGTGCCGGGCCGCGTCGTAGCTCACGTTGTCCGCGGTGAACCCGGCGGCGTATTCCCAGGAGCCTTCCACCGTCCAGGCCGCCAGCCCGGCCGCCTCATCCTCAAAATCCCAAAGCTTTTCTTCCACCGGGGGAAGCTCCGCCGCCACCTCTGCGATGGGGTTTATCATGATGTTCTCAAAATAGATGTCCCCGGCGAAGTCCGTAGCCGCGCCGGCCGCCACCAGCACCAGCTGGCTGTGGATGGCCGCGCCGGCAAAGTGCTGCACCACGTGGGCGTTTGCGCCTTCGGGCTTCATGGCGATTTCCGCCAGCTCCCCGTCGGCCACCTGATACCAGGAAGGCGTGTTCAGGCAGGTCTGCATCTTTACGCTGCCGGTGGTGCCCGTGCCTTCCTTTGGCGCAAAGTACACGTCGTAGGCAATGCTGTCCATCTTGTGGAAGGCGGTGGAGCCCACCGTCTTGAGCACCGCCGCGTCGCACCACCAGCTTTCCTTGTCAAAAGCCACGCTCAGGCACAGCGCCTGGTTCCCCGTAACAGGGTTCACGGCCACAGTCACGGCGGTTTCCTTGGCGGCCTTGCCGTAGGACGATGTCACATCCTCCCATTTTTCAGGGGATACCGCTCCGGCCTGCATGGCCATGCCGTACCCCGGCAGCATCAGCAGCAAAGCCAGCAGGAGACAGAACAAACCTTTGAGCTTTCTCATGGCAGATTCCTCCCTTTTCATCGTACTGGTTTCATTTCATGCGGTAAAACTGATTACCCCTTCACGCCGCCCAGGGTGAGGCCGTGGATGAAAAAGCGCTGCAAAAAGGGGTATACCATCAAAATGGGCACGGTAGCCACCATGGTCATGGCCGCCCGGGTGGCCTGGGGCGTCACCGTTTTGGTGCCGGCGCCCATGGCCCCGGCCATATAGGCCGCCGTTTCGCTTTTGGCGGTCTGGGTCGACTGCAGCACCTTTTGCAATTCAAACTGCAGCGTGGACAGCGATTGTATGGACCGGTTGTACAGGTTCACGTCGAACCAGCTGTTCCACTGGCCTACGGCCACAAACAGCACAATGGTGGCGATCACCGGCAGCGACAGCGGGAAAACGATGCCAAACAGGATTCTGTACTCGCTGGCCCCGTCGATGCGGGCCGACTCGATCAGGGAGTCGGGGATGGAGGCGGTGATGAAGGAGCGTATGATCATAATGTTCCAGGCAGATACAAGCCCCGGCACGATGTACACCCAGAAGGTGCCCACCAGGCCCATGGAGCGCATCAGCAGATAATAGGGGATGAGGCCGCCGCCAAAGTACATGGTCATCACCAGAATGCGCCCGATGGCCAGGCGAAGCACATATTCCCTGCGGCTCAGCGCGTAGGACACGCACAGGCAGGACAGCAGGCATGTCACCGCGCCCACCGCCGTGCGCAGCACGGAAATGACGGTGGCCTGGATCATGGCGGCATCCTTGAAGATTTTTTCGTAGTTGTAGGTGGTGAACACCCGGGGCAGCAGCGTGATGCCCCCCGCCACGGAGTCCTGGGCGTCGTTGAAGGAAAGGGCAATGGTGTTCAGGAAGGGATATACCGTGGCAATGACCAAAAGGGTAAGGAACACGAATACCGCGCCGTCAAAGGCGTAGGTCAAAAAGGATGGCGGGTTGAGCATATCCCGCTCCAGACGCTTGCGCCGGGGCCAGTCCCATACGGATTGCCGGACCAGCAGTCCTGCCGCCGCAATGGGCAGGGCCGCCTGGATATAGGATACGGGCAGGGGATGGATGGTTGCCAGATACCCCAAGCTGAGCGCGCCGGAGCAGGCACCGAAGAAGGCCGCCACAAAGGCCGGGCATCTTTGGATTACCGCCAGCAGCGCGCAAAGGAACAAACTGACGATTCCCAGTATGAACAGCACGTCGCCGCGGCTGACCACCGCCTGGGTGCGCTCCTGATAAATCTTCTTGTCGCCGGGTTTTGGTGTCGGCGTCGGCGTGAACATTTCGTTGCGCGTATCCACCGTAACGCCAAAGGCGTTTTCCATGCCCGTAAACACGCGCCCCCTGACCACCTGCTCATGCTCGGGTAAAAACAGGGGCGCTTCCACCCCTTCCCAAAGCGTCATCTCACTTGCCGGCTTGGGCGTAACACCGGCGGGATAGATGTACCGGTTGCGGATGTAATACGCATCCGTAAAGCTGCCGTAGGGCAGGAACAGCAGCACAAAAGACACGGCCAGCAGGAACACAGCCACCATGCGCCTCATCATATTGCTCCCCCCTTCTAAAACAGCCGCTCGCCGTCGATGGCGGCGGAGGCCCGGTTGGCGGAAAACACCAGGAGAAAGGCCACCAGAGAGTTCATGATTCCGGCCGCCGTACCCTGGGGAATGCTCTTTTTCAGGTCGCTGCCCTTCACGTCGCCCCACACCAGGTTATAGATGAAGGTATCCAGCGTCTGGGAAAAATCATAGGTCACCGTGCGCTGCAAAAGCAGTATCTGCTCGAAGCCCGCCGACAGAAGCGAGCCCAGCGAAAGGATCAGCAGTATTTTGATGGTGGGCATGATGGAGGGGATGGAGATATGCACAATGCGCTTAAAGCGCCCCGCGCCTTCAATGGCGGCAGCCTCGTACAGGCCGTGGTCAACGCCGGTCAGCGCCGCCAGGTAGATGATGGCGCCCCAGCCAATCTCCTTCCACAGCTCCGCCAGCGCCACAATCACATAAAAGGTGGCGTTGTTCTCCAGCAGAACGGACTTGTTGCTGCCGCCCCTTAGCGTCATCAGCAGCTTGCCCAATATGCCTTCGGAAGGGGAGAGTATGTTGATCACCAGCGTGGCCGCCACCACCCAGGATACAAAGTGGGGCAGGTAACTGATGGTCTGCACGCCCCGCTTGAACCACTTGACGCGCACCTCGTTCAAGATCAGCGCCAGCAATATGGTGCTAAAGTACCCCGTTACCAGCTTTAAGGAGGAAATGGCCAGCGTATTGCGCACGGCATTGAAGAAGGCCGGGCGGGAGATAACGTTTTCAAAGTTGTTCATGCCCTGGAAGGAATTCAGGTTCAGGCCGAAGGTGGTGGGGTCGGCCTGGAAAAAGGCGTAGGTCCAGCCCCACAGCGGATAATAGTTGTTGACCAGCACAAACAGCACAAAGGGCACGGACAGCACCAAAAGCTGATGCTGCCTTTTGAGCACCTTGAGAAGGCTGCTTTTTTGCAAAAGGAGCTGCACCTCGGTCACGCGCCTTTTTCTGGTTGCCAGCGCGTCTGCCAGGCACAGCAGCGAAAGGGCCAGCGACAGCGCCGCGGCCGTGTACAGGCCAAAGCGCATGTCATTGTACAAAAAGCCGTACCTGGTCAGGTCCACCGTATAGCCGTACTGCTGCATGGCAAAGAAAATCAGGAACAAGGCTGAGGCGAGGCCGAAAAAAAAGGCGACCGTCGCACGCAGCCGCGGCAGGAGCAGCAGAATTCCGCAAAGCGCAAGGCAAGCCAGGCTGAAGCAAAGGTAGAAATTGCACCGCCCATAGCCCTCCGCTTTGACATACGCATCCAAATCCTTGACAAAGCTCTTGCGGGAGGTGCTGTAAAGGCCGCTGTAATCGCTGCCCAGCGCAATGGAAAACCCGCTTTGGCCGTCAACCCGCAGGCCGTCGGGATGATGGCGCATGCCCACGGGCGAGATATAGGTCTGGTTGACCTTCAAAAGGGCGGGCGCCACCTTGGTCATGTCCGCAAAGGGCAGCGCAAAGCTTGCAATGGAAATAAGCACCAAAGCGAGGGCGATGATCCGGCGGGTGCTGTACATGTTTCACCTCCGAAAAAAAATTGGGGGTAAGGCGGCATGAAAAAGAAAGAATTGCACAATGAATGCAGTCCGTTGAAAGTACACGCGGCACGGCGCAAATCATCCGCGCCATTGCCCGGAACAGGGCGAAGGGGCAAAAACCCGCGGCCGCGCCCGCTCCGCCCGGCTTTCCTGGCCGGAACGGGCGCTTTTGAAGCAAGCTTTCACCGCAACCGCGCCATTGTCATTTCTGCGAATAGTCTATCCCCGTGCTGATAAGCACCCTGGCCTGGCATTGCTTCGTGTAGTAATCCTCCAGCAATTCGTAGTCGATGGCATCATAGGCGGCCTTGAATTCAGCGTAAATGCCCTCGAACTCCTCGTCGGATTCCGCCATGATCATCTTGAACCAGTAGGTGTTGGGCTTCAGGTCGTTCAGCTGCTGCTTGACCGCCATAAGCGTTTCATCCGTCGGCTCGGGAATATCCCATCCGTAGCCGTAGGGGCTCAGGTATACGTCGCCCACGAAAGGCGACTGTGTGAAGGACAGCACGCCCAGCTCCTCGGCAATGGCCTTGTACTCAGGGGTGACGGCGTCGGCCATGGCGATGTCCGTATAGCTGAAGGTGCAGGGGGCGGACCCGTCGGAATACCACTGGGAAGCGGAGGGAAGCCGCGGGAAGGCCTGGTAGAACTTCTGCCAGATGCCCGTCTTGGCCACATAGTCGTCGGCGTTGGCGTACACCACGCCATTGGCGGCCAGCGTGCCGCCCGCTTGCCTGGCGGTATACTGCTCGTCGGTGTAAACGATCTTGCCATCCTCCACGCTGTAGTGAATCCCCTCAATGCCGTAGTTCCACAGCTTCATGACGTCTTCGCGGCACAGGTCGTCAATGAACTGTACGGCCCGGTCGACGTCCTTGCAGGCGGTGGTGATGCACAGGCCCTTCATGGTGCCTGTTACGGACAAGCCGGCATAGGTGTTGGGATAGCCCTCGTTCACCAGCGGCATGGGAATGGGCAGCTGGTCATACTTGGCCTGGGTGGTCAGGTTCTGCATCTCATTCCACTGCACGCGCCACAGCTCGTCATAGTAGCCAACCAGCGTGCCGGATGATTTTTTGGCAATATAGTCGTCGTCGCTTTGGGAGAAGCTCTCCGGGTCGATGATTCCCTCCTGGTAGTATTTGTTTAAAAGCTTCGCCCACTCGTAGCGGATGGTCATCATCTCCCGGTCATAGGCCTTGTAGCCCTCATCGGGGTTAAAGTAGTAGCCGCCGGTGTTGTGCATGCCCACCAGCCGGTCGCCGGCCTGCATGACCCAGGCGAAATCGGCAAAGGGGTTCAGCGAGAAGCCGATGTAGGGCGTGCCGTCCGCCGTCATGGGATGGGCGGCCACAAAGGCCTTGATGGCCTCAAAATACTCCGTGGCGTTGGTGATGATCTTGTTGCCGTTTGCCTTGACAGCCTCCCGGCTCATCCAGAAGGCGGCGTTGGGATAGCCCACGGCGGGAGAAGCCACAAAGGGCGAGTAGCCGCCGTACAGCGTGCCGTCGTCATTGTACTGCATGGCCAGCGTGTCGCCGTAAAGCTTGACCAGGTTGGGCATTTTCCCCGCCGCCACATAGGGCGCAAGGTCCACAAGCACGCCGGCGTCCTTGTATACGTTGTAGGCGTCGTGGGCGTTGATCAGGTCGGGCAGGCTGTTGCTGGCGATCTTCAGCGTGGCCTCGGATTTTTCCTCGGTGCCTACGATGTACTCCACCTCCAGCGTCACATCGCCCACGATTTTTTGAATCTCGGGCCATATCTCGGTGTCGGCGGGCTGCACCAGGTTGGTGGTCGTGTTGGAATCGCCGTTGAATACCGTGAAGGTGATGGGCGTGCGCGCTTCCTCGCCAATCGCCGCGGGTATGGTCAGCAGGGTGAGTAACATGGTCAGCGTCAGCACCGTAGCCAAAAATTTCTTCATGGGCTTACCTCCTTTTATTTTGATGCCGTCCGGCAAGGCCTGGCCCCGCGCTTCATCCGGATGTATGCAAAAATCGTTTTCGTTCGCGGGCAGCCGGCGTCTTCCTTATGGCAGCAAGAACAAAATGTGTATTTCAGGTAACGATAGAAATTTTTCTCAATCAATTAGCTAAATAATATCATTTTGTTAACTTCCCGTCAAGCACTCATCACCATCTTTTCTATACTCTATTGCGATAAAATTGCAATAATGCCTCCATATACGGTCAACACATTGCCAAATTGCGCGAAAATAGCGCATGATGCCAAGAATTAGGCGCAAAAATCGCTTAAATTTGTTACCTAATTACATTATTCGTTAATCGCCCGGAATCGGCCTATCCCTTTTGCGGGCGTCAGGTGGCATAAAGGCGCAAAGCAAAAGCCCAAAGGGCATAAATCCCTTTGGGCTCCAGCGTATCAACAAAGTGGCTGTCGCCACTTTGTTGAGTTTTTCCCTCGCTACACTGCAAAATGGCGATGCCATTTTGCAGCCGTTTGCTCGGGCAAGGAAGGAATTTTTTCAAAATTCCCACGCAA
>JAEWNM010000234.1 GCA_023392755.1 Bacillota bacterium | reverse complement strand
GTAAGAAAACATTCACAAAGCATATGCCCGGCCCCGGAAATGCTCCTTTTTGGCCCCGCAGGGCCTGAATCGGCATATGCGTTTATCCGTCTTTTGCATACAAAAACGGTTGACTTTTTCATACATTTTCCTGTATACTACCTCTTGCAGTCAAATTTTCCCGTTTTGTTCACATCACAGCGAAGACTCAAGCCGATAACCGCGGAGCGCCGCAGCGGCAGCCGCACCCTATAACCGATAGACACGGCTTTACGCACACTTGTACACGCAAGCATTTGCCCCCTTTCTCTATAGAAGTGTGAAGGCGCCGTCGGTTCTTTTCATGCCGATGGTTTTTTTCCGCCCGAGAGGAGACGTTTTATGCACAAGAAGCAAAGCCGCCTGCTTGCAAGGCTCGTGGCGGCCAATGCGAATACATATCTTGGCGCCGTCGTATGCACCGTTTTTTCCGTACTTATCAACTTCATCACGCCGCTGCTGCTGGCCGAAACGGTCGACAGCATATTGGGTACCAGTCCCAGCAGCCTGCCGGCCCCTTTGCAAGGCTTTGTCGCCACCCTTGGCGGCAGGGATTATCTGGTGCGCAATTTGTGGACCGTAGGCCTTGTACTGGTGCTCTTGAATGTAATCAACGGTGTTTTTACATACCTGAAGGGCCGCTGGTCCGCCGTGGCCAGCGAAAACATAGCCCTGTCCATACGGGACAGGCTGTATGCCCACCTTCAGCACCTGCCCTTTTCCTACCATGTAAAGGCGGAAACGGGTGATTTGATACAGCGCTGCACCAGCGATGTGGAAACGGTGCGCCGCTTTTTATCGGTGCAACTGGTGGAGGCTGTGAACACCGCGCTGATGCTGGCCATGGCTTTTTCCATTCTCTGGTCGCGCAACAGGACGATTACGCTGTACAGCATGGTCATGATTCCCCTACTGCTCGTAACCGCTTTCATTTTCTTCAAAAAAATCACCGTTCATTTCCGCCATGCTGATGAAAGCGAAGGCAAGATGAGCGCCGTGCTCCAGGAGAACCTTACCGGCGTGCGGGTGGTGCGCGCCTTTGGCCGCCAGCAGTATGAGGTGGAGAAGTTCGACGCGGCCAGCGAAGACTACAGGGGAAAGGTATTCAGGCTCATCAGGATGCTGTCTGTCTATTGGAGCACCGCCGACCTTATGAGCATGCTGCAAATCATGGCGACACTTCTGCTGTGCATTTGGTACGCCGTTCAAGGCGAAATTTCCGTAGGCACGATGATTGTGTTCACGAGCTATGTGGGCATGCTTTTGTTCCCGGTGCGGCAACTGGGGCGCATACTGAGCGACGCGGGCAAGACGAAGGTATCCATGCAGCGCATCCGCGAAATCCTCGACAGCCCTGTGGAAGCGCCGGAGCCGGATGCCCTGCGCCCGCCGCTTGACGGAGATATCGTGTTTGACGATGTGGTATTCGCCTATGACGAATCGCGCCCGATCCTCGACCATTTATCCTGCACCATCAAGGCAGGCCAGACCGTGGCCATCCTGGGCAGCACGGGCAGCGGCAAAAGCAGCATGGTGCACCTTTTGCAGCGGCTGTTTGAGCCCCGGTCGGGCAGCATACAAATCGGCGGCGTACCGATTGACAGGATTGACCGCAAATACCTGCGCGGCCGCGTAGGGCTTATCTTGCAGGAGCCCTTCCTGTTCAGCAAAACGATCAGGGAGAACGTGGGCCTCGCCAGGCAAAAGCCCGCCCAGGAAGAGATTGAAAAGGCGGCCGCCGCCGCCAGCGCCCACGGATTCATTACAGAAAGCGAAAAGGGATATGACACGCTGGTTGGCGAGCGCGGCGTAACGCTGTCCGGCGGACAAAAGCAGCGCATCGCCATCGCGCGCACGCTGCTGAAGGAAAACGACATTTTGATTTTTGACGATTCCCTGTCCGCCGTGGACACGGAAACGGACGCGCAAATACGCGCCGCGCTCCGCAGCCGCTCCCACAAGGCCACCACCATCATCATCAGCCACAGGATCACCACCCTGAGCGAGGCGGACTATATCCTTGTACTGGACCAGGGCAGGGTGGTAGACCAGGGAACCCATCAGGAGCTTTGCAGCCGTCCGGGCCTGTACCAGCGCATCAACCAGATACAAAGCGCCCTGGAGGAGGAGTTTACAAAGAGCCAGGCCAGAGTGAAAGCCGAGGTGATGTGATATGCAGTTTCAGGAAGAAATGGATTATACAAAGCAGTTTGATCTGAGATTATGGAAAAAGCTGCTGGGCTACGCCAGGCCCTACCACAAAAATCTTGTACGCATCGGCATTTTCATGGGCATCTGCGCCACCATCGACGTTGTCTTTCCACGGCTGACCGGCTATGCCATAGACAATATCATTCGCAACGGCGAGACACAGAACCTGCCCTGGTTCATCGGCCTATACGTAGGCTTGATGCTGCTGCAGGTCGTATCGGTATACATTTTTTTGCAAAACTGCGGGCGGGTGGAATCGGGCGTGTGCTATCTCATACGCAAGCTGGGCTTCCGCAAGCTGCAGGAACTGCCCTTCTCCTATTATGACACCATGCCGGTGGGGTATCTGATGACCCGCATGACCTCCGACACCCAGCGCCTGGCGGACACCATCGGCTGGTCGCTGCTGGATTTGGGCTGGGGCACGGTTTTTCTCACCATGTGCGGCATACAAATGTTTATCCTCAACTGGAAACTGGCCTTGGCGGTCATGCTGGTAATCCCGCCGCTGGCGTTTATCAGCTGGAAATTTCAGCAGAAGATATTGGAATCCTACCGCCAGGTGCGAAAAACCAACAGTCAGATCACCGGCTCCTTCAACGAAGGCATCATGGGCGCCAAGACGACCAAGACGCTGGTGAGGGAGGATATGAACACAAAGGAATTTCAGGAGCTGACGCAAAAAATGCGGCACAGCTCCGTCCGCGCCGCATCCCTGTCCGCGCTGTACCTGCCCATCGTTGTTTCCCTGGGCTCCCTGTCCACCGCCTACGCGCTGTGGAAGGGCGGGTACGACGTGTTCACAGGTGCCATGACGCTGGGCGTCGTGCAGGCATTTGTTACGTATACGATGCAATTTTTCCAGCCCATCAGGGATATCGCCAGGATTTTTGCAGAGCTGCAAAGCGCCCAGGCCGCGGCGGAGCGCGTGGTCACGCTGCTGGAAACCGAACCTGACATCGTTGATTCGCCGGAGGTAGTGGATGAATTCGGCGACAACTTCCACCCCAAGCGGGAAAATTGGCCGCAGCTTACGGGCGACATAGAATTTCAAAACGTCACCTTCCGCTACAAGGGTGGCGAACAGGTGCTGGAGGATTTCAGCCTGCGCGTCAAGGCCGGCCAGATCATCGCACTGGTAGGCGAAACAGGCAGCGGAAAAAGCACCATCGTCAACCTGATCTGCCGATTTTACGAGCCCACGGCGGGCAATATCCTCATCGACGGGGTGGATTACCGCCGGCGCAGCCAGCTTTGGCTGCAAAGCCATCTGGGCTATGTACTCCAGCAGCCGCATTTGTTCAGCGGCAGCATATGCGACAACATCCGCTATGGCCGCATGGATGCCACGGATGACCAGGTTCGAAGGGCGGCCCAATTGGTAAACGCCGAGCCCTTCATACTGCGCCTGGAAAAGGGCTATGACACCGATGTGGGCGAAGGCGGAAACCGCCTGTCCACCGGGGAAAAGCAGTTGATTTCCTTTGCCCGGGCCATACTTGCCGATCCGGCCATTTTCGTGCTGGACGAAGCCACCTCCTCCGTGGACACAGAAACGGAGCAGCTGGTGCAGCAGGCCATCCAGCAGGTACTCAAGGGCCGCACCAGCTTTATCATCGCCCACCGCCTCTCCACCGTGCGCTCCGCCGACCGCATTCTTGTCATACATGACGGCAAAGTCATTGAAGAGGGCAGCCATCACCAGCTGATCGTCAAAAAAGGATATTACTATCACTTATATACCAATCAATTCGAAGACGAGCAGGGCCTTGAAATCCTCCGCGGCACGGGCGGGTAAGCACATACGTGCTCTAAGCCTGACATCCGTCCAAGGTTATGCCTATTTGAAAACCCCATTCATCTATATCATATTGCGTCCTTCCATTCGCGTGGGCTATAATGACAGCGGATGGAAGGATGCTTTTTTTCATCACAACAATGTATCCAAAGGGATTATCCCCCTTTGGCGGAGGTATACTCATGGGCCGTACCGTAGTGGTGGCAGAAAAACCCAGCGTTGGCCGCGACATTGCCCGGGTGCTTATGTGCCGGGAAAGGGGCGAGGGTTGTCTGTTGGGTGAAAAATACGTGGTCACCTGGGCTGTAGGGCACCTGGTGGCATTATGTGATCCTGACGAAATGGATGAAAAGTACAAGAAATGGCGCATGGATGACCTGCCCATATTGCCGGACGACATACCCTTGAAGGTGCTGCAAAAAACAAAGGGGCAATTCAGAATTTTGAAACAGTGGCTGTGCGCCGCTGAAACCGAACGGGTCATCTGCGCCACCGACGCCGGGCGTGAGGGCGAGTTGATTTTCCGCCTGATCTACCGGGAGGCGAAATGCCATAAGCCCGTAGACCGGCTATGGATCAGCTCCATGACCGACGAAGCCATATCGGCGGGGTTCGCGGCCCTAAAGCCGGGCGCGGCCTATGACAACCTGTATACCAGCGCCTACAGCCGGGCCCAGGCGGACTGGCTGGTGGGCATGAACGCCAGCCGTGCCTTTACGCTGAAGTATAATGCGCTGTTGAGCATTGGCCGCGTGCAGACGCCCACCCTGGCCATACTGGTCAAGCGGCATCTGGAAATCGCCGCTTTTCAGCCGGAGGAATACTACACCGTCACGGCTGATTTTGGCGATTACCAGGGCATTTGGTTCAAGGATGGCCAGGAAAACGACACACGCATCCCCGCGAAGGAAGCTGCCGACGCCATTGTACAGGCTGTCAGGGGAAAAGAGGGAAAGGTCCTCCTGTCGGAATCCGCGCCCAAGCAGGAATTGCCGCCCCAGCTGTACGATTTGACCACCTTGCAGCGTGACGCCAACCGACTTTTATCCTTCACCGCCCAAAAAACGCTGAAGGTAGCCCAAAGCCTGTATGAAACATACAAAGCCATCACCTATCCGCGCACCGACAGCCGGCACCTGCCCGACGATATGGCCGGTCCCGCAAGGCAGGCGATGCTCCGCCTGCCGGACGCGTACCAGCCCCTGATCTCAGGCGCGATGCCGGGGGGCAAGCTTGGCCATCCACGGCGCATATTTGACAACAGCAAGGTCAGCGACCATCACGCCATCCTGCCCACCCCCAAAAAGACGGATATGGCAAAACTGCCGCCGGATGAAAAAAGGCTGTTCGACCTCATCGCCCGGCGGCTGCTGGCCGCGTTTTATCCCGCCTATACCTACGACGCGCTGAAGGTGGTCACCGGGGTCAACGGGCATGCCTTTAGAACCACGGGCCGGGCGGTAAAGGAAATGGGCTGGAAAAAGGTGTACGAGGGCGTCGAGAAGTCCGCCAAAGAGGAGGAAACGCCCCTCCCCGCCCTTCATCCCGGCGATGCCTGCACGGTGCAAAAGGCCACGGCCAAAAAAGAATCCACCAAGCCCCCGCCGTCCCATACCGACGGGAGCCTGCTTTCCGCCATGGAGCACGCGGGAAGGGATATACAGGACGAGGAGCTGCGGGAGCAGATGAAGGGCAACGGCCTGGGCACACCGGCCACGCGGGCCGCCATCATCGAGCGGCTGGCGGCGGTAGGCTATATTCAACGCAAGGGAAAAACGCTGCTGCCCACCGACAAGGGGGTGGAGCTGATCCGCGTTGCCCCGCCTGAAATCGCCTCGCCGGAAACCACCGGCCGCTGGGAACTGGCTTTGAACCGCATTGCCACCGGCGATCAGGAGCAGGCGCCCTTCCTTGAAGGTATACGCAGGCTGTGCGGCTTTCTGGTGCGCTACGCGCGGGAGGACGCAAAATCCGCCAGCTTTGCCAGGGAGGAAGGCGCAAAAGGCAAGGCCGGCAAAAAAGCCGCCACGTCTTTGCCGGATACCGTATGCCCCGTGTGCAAGGAAGGCTCCGTTGCGGAAAACAGCAAATCCTTCTATTGCACCCGGTACCGCCAGGGCTGCCGGTTCACCCTTTGGAAGGATAGCCTGCAAAAGGGCGGCGGCCCGCCGCTTACCGCAAAGCTGGTTCCCCTGCTGTTAAAAGACGGCAGCCTCAAGGGCAGCACAGGCGTTTTGAACCTTGCGCAAGGCTATTTGAGCTTTACGCCAAGGGGCGCGGCAGCCCCTTCCGTGCGTGTAGCCATCTCCTATACGAAAGATCGGGGAAAGTGATTCCCCTCCTTGCATCTTGCGGGCGGATGGGATAGAATATCCATGGGCCTCGGGTCTTATGTCTTACCAATGATGCCGGATGTGCCGCATAGGCGGCGGCGCATGCTTATGCCTTCATACACAGGAAAGGCTGGTTCTTAAATCCCATGAATAAGCCCAATTGGGGCCGGATAATACGCTGGCCCCGCTCCCGAGACTTGTTCGATTCCACCGGCATGGCCGACAGTCTCCGCCGCAGCCTGTATCTTGTCATCTGGGCTGCAACCTTCGGCAATGCCGCCGGCGTGATTACCACCGGCGCGGCCTGGACCGGCTTCCTGCGCGAGGTGGTCCGCGCCGACGACCTGCAATTGGGTATTATTTCCGCCATCCCCGTTATCGCCAACACATCCCAGCTGTTCGTCAGCTATCTGATGGAGCGCAAGCGGAACCGGCGATTCCTTTTCCTGTTTTTTGGCATCCTGGGCCGTTTCTTGTGGATACCCATCGGGCTGATCCCGTTTTTGATTCCCGAGGTTTCCCATTATCTTCGGCCCTGGGCCGTAATCGTACTGGTGGCGCTCATCGCCGGGGGCAACTCCATCGTCAACCTGAGCTTCAACAGCTTGATGGGCGACCTTGTGCCCATGCGCATCCGGGGCAGGTATTTCAGCGTGCGCTACCGCACGTTCGTCATGGCGGGCATTGCCGCCGGCCTGATGGTATCCTGGATCAAGGACAGCACGGGAACGCTGGGCTATACCATTGTGCTGATCGCGGCCGGCGTGCTGGGCATGATTGATCTTTTCTTCTTCTTCTTTGTGGATTGGCCCAAAATGCGCACGCCTCCGCCGGAAGAAAAGCAGGAAAGCTTTCTATCCATGATCCGCGTGGTGCTCAAGGACAGACCTTTCATGACGGTAACGCTGTTTTATACCGCCTGGCATTTTTCGGTCAACGTATCGGCTCCCTTCTTCTTTGTGCATATGCTGGAAAACCTGCATATGAGCTATACGCAGATCACATTGTATAACCAGATCACATCCAATGTGATGGCAGTAATTTTCGTTTCCCGCTGGGGCAGGCTGATAGACAGGTTTGGCAACAAGCCCATCCTTCACATCGCCGTTGTGATGTGCATGCTGACCCCCATGCTGTGGATCGCCGTTACACCCGCCACAACCTGGCTGATTATCGGGTTGAACCTGATGTCGGGTATTTTCTGGTCCCCCATCGACCTGGGACAGCAAAACCTTCCGCTAAACCTGGCCGGGGGCAAGAACCCTTCCATGTATTTGGCGGTGTTCTTTACCATTATCAACCTGGCAGGGGTCGCTTTGGGCAGTACCGTCGGAGGCCTTATGGTGCAGGGCGTGTACGCCCACCTGGAGACGCTTGCCATTCGCCTGCCGGGCATAACGCTCAACAGGTACCACTACATTTTCGCCACCTCAACAGTGCTGCGCGTACTCACCGTTCTGCTGGCGCTGCCCTTGATCAAGGAAGCGGGCTCCCACGCCATGCGCCCGGTGGTAAAGGAAATCGCGCATAAGTCCGTGGCTGACTTTCGACATAACATGCTAAGGATACAGGCACGCTTTCGCAGCAAAAAATAAGAACAAGGAGAAACAGCATGGCAGAACAAGTCAAGCAGCGCAGTGAAATAGACAAGCGCTGGCAATGGAAGCTGGAAGACCTTTACCCCACGCCGGAAGCGTGGGAAGCGGATTTTCAAAAAGTGAAGTCCTCTGTAACGGAAATCGAATCCTTCAAGGGCCATGTGGCAAAAAGCCCCGCAAAGGCCATCAAGGCTTACTTTGACGGGAATCTTATCCTGGAGAGGCTGTATGCTTATGCCCATATGCACAGGGATGAGGATAACGCCAATACCGTTTTCCAGGCATTGGCCGACCGCGCGGAATCCCTGATGGTGGAGGCCGGAACCGCCGCGTCCTACCTGGAGCCGGAGCTGCTTGCCATGGAGGAATCGGCGCTCCTTGCGCTGATGAAGGACCCGGCGCTTGCGGATTTTGACGTTTATCTGCGTACGCTGATCCGCAACAAGCCCCATACCCTGCCCGCGGAGCAGGAGAGGCTGCTGGCCATGACCGGCGAAATGGCCAGCGCCCCCCACAACATATTTTCCATGCTCACCAAGGTGGACATGAAATTCCCCGACATACGCGACGAAAAGGGGGAAGCGGTGTCCTTAACCGAAGCGGGCTACGGAACCTTTATCCGCAGCGGCGACCGCCGCGTGCGCAAGGATGCCTTTACCGCGCTATTCCAAACGTATAAAGGCTTTGGGGCAACATTGGCCGCCACGTACGCCGGCAGCGTAAAGGGCGATTTATTCACCGCCCGCGCCAGGGGCTTCGATACGGCTGTGGAGGCGTCGCTGTTCCCGGACGAGATTCCCCTGGCCGTGTACGACAACCTGATCTCCGTCATCCACGAAAACCTGCCGGCCCTGAATGAGTACATCGCGCTGCGCAAGCCTGCCATGGGTTTGGACGAGGTGCATCTGTACGATCTGTACACCTCCATGGTGGAGGATTTCGACATGCATCTGCCCTACCCCGAAGCGTACCAGATGGTTATGGAAGGCCTGTCCTCCATGGGTGATGATTACCAGAAGGTGCTCAAAGGCGCCTATGCCGACGGCTGGATCGACGTATACTCCAGCAAGGCCAAGTCCAGCGGCGCGTATTCCTGGGGTGCCTACGGCGTTCATCCCTACGTGCTTTTGAACCACAGGGACGACCTGGACAGCGCCATGACCATTGCCCATGAGATGGGCCATGCCATGCACAGCTACTTCAGCAACCTAAACCAGCCGGCCCCCAAAGCCAACTACACGCTGTTCGCGGCGGAGGTGGCCTCCACCTTGAACGAAATCATCCTCATGACAAAGCTTATGGAACGCCACGAGGGCAACAAAAAGGCGCTCGCCTATCTGTGCAACCATCTTTTGGAGCAGTTCCGCACCACGGTGTTCCGCCAGACCATGTTCGCCGAGTTTGAGCGCATCAGCCACCGCATGGCGGAGGAAGGCGAGGCCCTCACAACGGAGGCCTTGTCAAAGGCCTACCTGGAGCTTAACCAGAAGTATTACGGCCAGCATTGCGTTGTGGATGAGCTGATTTCGGCGGAATGGATGCGCATCCCCCATTTCTACCGCGCCTTCTATGTATACAAATACGCCACGGGCTTTTCCGCGGCCGTATACCTGGCCAACCGCATCCTCACCGAGGGCGAGCCTGCCATACGCGATTACTACAAGTTCCTGTCAGCCGGCGGCAGCCTGCCCCCCATTGAGGCATTGAAGCTGGCCGGGGTGGATATGTCCAGCCCGGAGCCCATCCGCAGCGCCATGCAGGTATTCAAGCAAACAACCCAGCGTTTGGCAGGGTTGCTTTGACAAAAGGAGGATGACCGCATGAACGGTTACAACAAGCAGGAAGCGCTCCCCTTCATTCTTGGCAGGATCGATGCAAGGCTGCACCGGGAGCTGCCCCTGCCGCTGGAGGATGCAATTTCGCAGGCCATCGACGCGGATCTTGCGTTCATGCGGGAAAGCGGCGTTCTGGATGAAAGCGGAAACGCGGGAACCACGTATTACGATGACGACGACGCCTTTGAGTACATGCTGGACGCAATCGTCAGCAAAAGCAAGCTGGGCGCCGACGCTGCCATGAAGGTAGCCTCCCTGCTGGATGATTACATGGACGCCCAGCAAGCCTTTCTGGAAGAAAAAGGCCTGGTCGACTGGGATTAAGGCAAAACCGGCTGCCGCGGCAGCCGGTTCAGACCATCAAAAAACCCAGGGAGGTATCGGGGGGGGCCGTGGTCCATCTGGCTCAATCGGCGCGCTGGTTCGCTACCGCTCCCATTGCTTGTTTCGCCAGCCTCCTCCGCCTCGCTTTTCCCGCCGCAGGCGGCGCTTCGGCTAAGGAGCCTCCGATTCTAGATCGCAAACCAGCGACATGTGCGGTGGTTTGCGAGGGAATTTTGAAAAAATTCCTTCCTTGCCCGAGCAAACGGCCGCAAAATGGCAACGCTATTTTGCAGTGCAGCGAGGGAAAAACTCAACAAAGTGGCAACAGCCACTTTGTTGATACGCTAAACCGGCTGCCGCGGCAATCGTCGCGGCAGCCGGTTTATTATTATGGCCTATCGGCACAATACCATCATCAAATCGTTGACGTTCGTACCCGTGGGGCCGGTAACCACAAGCCCTCCGGCCGCCTTGAGCACATGATAGGAGTTGTTGTCGGCAAGATGGGCATTTATGTCGATGCCAAGTTCCCGACAGGCGACCGCAAACTTGCCCGTGACCATCCCGCCCGCCGCGTCGGTGGGGCCGTCGGTACCGTCGGAGCCCACGGAGAGCACCAGCACATCATTCAGCCCGTCAATCCCCCTGGCTGCCGCAAGGGCCAGCTCCTGGTTGCGCCCGCCCTTGCCCTGCCCGCGAAGGTGCACAACGGTTTCCCCACCCAATATCACGGCGCAGGGGGCGCTAAGAGGCTTGCCCGACGCTTGAATCTGCCTGGCGATAGCCGCCAGAAATCCGCCGGCCTCCCTGGCCTCCACATCCAGTGTGGTGGTCAAAAGCAGCGTGTCATATCCCCTGGCCTCCGCCGCTTTCATGGCCCCGCGGCATAATTCATTCACGTTTCCGGTGATTTCGGTGGTGACGTTGACAAGCGCCTTGGGCGTTTCCTGGCTGAGCACATCCAGAACCGCATCAGGCACGGCCAGCTTATACCGTTTCACAATTTCAAGCGCGTCCCCGGCCGTTGAGCTGTCGGGGTAGGCCGGGCCAGATGCGATGCTGTCCAGCGGGTCACCCAGCACATCGCTGAGTACGATGGAAAGAACATGCGCCGGGGCGCAGTGAAGCGCGAACCGCCCGCCCTTTACCTGGGAAAGGTGCTTGCGGATGGTATTGATCTCCACAATATTGGCGCCGCAAGCCAAAAGCTGCTTGGTGATGCCCGCGATATCCGAAAGCCCGATCCCCTCCAGCGGCAGCTCAAACAGCGCGGACCCACCGCCGGACACCAGAAAAACCACCGTCTGCTCCTTTTTCAGGCAGCTGACAAGACGGATGGCCTCCCTGGCGGCACGCACGCCGTTCTCATCCGGAACGGGATGCCCCGCCTCCACAATGGAAAGGCCTGGAATATCCCCCTGCGCATGGCCGTACTTGGTGATAACGATGCCGCCCGATACCTTGCCTTTCAGCACGCCGACAGCCGCCTTGGCCATGCGCCAGGCAGCTTTTCCGATAGCAATAATCACAGCACCGTCCGGAATATCATGCCGGTCCAGCGCTTTTTCCACCGCCGCCTCAGGTAGCACGGCTTCGATAGCCTCCCTCAAAATGGCCTGGGCGTCCCCTTGAAGTGTCGTCATATGCAGTCCCCGCTTTCTTTTGTGGCCTTTATTCCATGCCGTATTATTTATAGGATAAACATGGAGAGCAGCCAAATGAACAGAATGGCTACAATGCCCATCACAAGCGTGACAACCGTCTGCGTCTTGTAGCCGTCCTCCGCCTTGATGCGTCCAAAATTGGTCACTACCCAAAAGTAGGAGTCGTTTGCGTGGGATACGGTCATGGCTCCCGCACCGATGGCCATTACGGTAAGCGCCGCCGCCAGGGGCGTCGTAAGGCCCAGGCTCTGCATCAGGGTGCCGGGAGCGGAGTATGCCCCCATCACGCTGGCGGTGGTGATAATGGCCACCGTGGAGGAGCCCTGCGCCGTTTTCAGGATTGCGGCAATCAGGAAGGGGAAGAACATGCCCACGCTTGTCAAAAATGTGGCGTTTTCGGAAATAAACGTGGTGATGCCAGCCTCGGTAATAACTTTTCCCAGCACGCCGCCGGCCGCCGTAACAAACAGGATGGGGCCTACGGTTTTCAGCGTCTCCTCCGTAAGGCCGTGAAAATCCTTCATCTTGCGGGCGGACGACAATAGCCCGATGCTGAACAGCAGCCCCACAGCAAGCGCGATCATCGGCGTGCCAAGAAACGTAAACAATTCCGCCACAGGCCCCGTAATGCCCAGAATGGAAAATATGGAGCTTGCGCTCATGAGCACTACGGGCAGTACGATCGGCGTAAACGAAGCGGCCGTGCCCGGAAGCTTTCCATACTCCTTTACCAGCTCCTCATAGCTTTTTACCGCCTCATCCTTGTCCTGATCCTCGGCGGATTTCAGCTTCCTGCCAATAAACCTGGCATACGCATAGGCGGCGATCAGGCAGGGGATGGATACGAGCACGCCCACGCCGATCACCAGCAGCATATTGCTGCCTATACCCAGCGTTCCCGCGGCGGCGATAGGCCCGGGCGTGGGCGGAATGAGCACGTGGGAGATGTACAGGCCCGCGGAGAGCGCAACCGTCATGGAAATGCTGGATGCGCCCGTCTTCTTTGTAATAGCGCGGCGGATGGGATTCAAGATCACAAATCCGCTGTCACAAAACACAGGGATGGATACGATCCATCCCATCAGCAAAATGGCCATTTCAGGATGCTTCCTGCCCACCCTGCGAACAACATAATCCGCCATTTTCAGCGCCGCGCCGGTCTTCTCCAGAAAATAGCCGATCATGGCGCCCAGTATGATGACGATACCCAGGCTGGAGAAGGCACCGGAAAAGCCGGCGCCGATCACCCCCGGCACCTTGGTCAGGGGAATGCCGCCCAGGATGGCCAGAACCAGCGATGTGCCCATCAGCGAAAGAAACGGATGCAGCCTGAACCTTGAGATCGCCACGATCATGATGACAACCATCACCACAAAGGCGATAAGAAGCGGTATTCCCGACATGAGAAGGCCTCCTTGCGTTTTTCATCCGGGCACGGAGCCGGCGCGTCAAAAACCGTGTTCCGCCTTCCCCGCCCAGCCTATGCTTTCACCTCCTATTATATCCCGCATGTTCCATATCATCCAAAAAACCGCGTTTTTGCACCGCGCTTAAACTGCGGAACCGCTGCCAAAGAAGGCCGGGATTGGCAGAAAGCCCGGCGCGGCAAGCTGCACAACGATTACGGCAATACCCAGCAATGCCACATACAGCGCAAACCAGCCAAGGGATATGCGGTTGATAAGCCTTAGCATGAACCGGATGGCCAGATACCCGCTGATGGCGGCCACCGCCATGCCCACAACGACCGGAACCATCTCCATCTGCTGGAAATAGCCATTTTCCAAGGCATCCTTGCCCTTGATGAGCAGGCTGCCCAGGATGGCAGGCGCACTCATCATAAAGGAAAACTTGGCGGCGGACTGGCGCGTTAAGCCCGAGGCGATGCCGCCCAGCAGCGTCGAGCCGCTGCGGCTGACGCCGGGAAGCAGCGCCACGGCCTGCATAAGGCCCATGGAGACGGCGTTTTTGTAGCCTGGCTCCTCCGCCCTTTTTGCATGCCTTCCGCCGCGCTTGCTCAGTTTTTCGCAAAGGAGCATAAACGCGCCGGTGATCAAAAACGCAAAGCCCAGGAACCAGCCCGCAAAAAGGCCTTCGATCACATCGTTGAACGCCAACGCCGCAAACAAGGCCGGAAGGGAAGCAATAAACAGCAGCAGCAGCGTTTTGGATTTGAACAGGTTCCGCAGTATGGCCATCCAGTCCTTCCAGAATACCACGATCACCGCAATCAGCGTGCCGGCATGCAGCAGAATGTCCAGCATCAGGTATACGGGGGCTTCCGCCTGATCGGCTATGCCCATGACAGCCCGGGCCAAAATGAGATGTCCGCTGGAAGAGATGGGCAGAAATTCCGCAAGGCCCTGCACCAGGCCCAATATGGCGGCTTGCAGTACGGTCATGGTCGTTTCCTTCCTTCCGCTTTAGATCAGGGCCTATTATACATGATTTCCAGCCGCCTGTCACGGGTAAAGAGGCATGTTCATAAAGCCGGGCAGGGACGTTTTTTGCGCCTATTCCTTCCCCGGCTGTTCGCGTGTCGCCTATTTTCTCAGGCCTTCCATGGGAAAGATTGCAATTCCACGTCAGCCCTAGTATAATAAGCAGGCTATTGTTCTCATGTTAAGGAAGGGGCGTCGTTCATGAAGCTGGGTGTCGTAGGTCTGCCCAACGTAGGAAAAAGCACCCTGTTCAATGCCATAACCCAGGCGGGGGCGCAGGCCGCCAATTATCCCTTTTGCACCATAGAGCCCAACACGGGCACCGTGTTGGTGCCCGATGACCGCTTAAATGTGCTGGCGGATATGTACCACCCCAAAAAGGTAACGCCCACCGGTATCGAGTTTGTGGATATCGCCGGGCTGGTGAAGGGCGCCAGCCGGGGCGAAGGGCTGGGCAACAAGTTTCTCTCCCATATCCGGGAGGTGGACGCCATTGTTCATGTGGTGCGCTGCTTTGTGGATGAAAACATCATCCACGTGGACGGCGGTGTTGACCCGGCGCGGGACATAGAGACCATCAACCTGGAGCTGATCTTTGCCGACATGGAAACCGTTTCACGCCGGGAGGACAAGGCCAGGAAAATGATCAAGTCGGGCGACAAAAAGTATGCCCTGGAGGCGGACCTGGCCCAAAGGCTGCAAAGCCACCTGGAGCAGGGCCGGCCGGCCCGCACCTTTACAATGGCGGAGGAGGAGAGGGAGATTGCGGACGGCTGGTTTTTGCTTACCACAAAGCCCGTGATCTACGCCGCCAACATTGCGGAGGACGATTTGAGCAAGCCGGAGGACGCTGTCGGCGGCGTTGTTCAAATGAAAGAGCTGGCAAAGGCGGAGCATGCGGAATTGCTTGTCATCAGCGCGCGCATTGAGGAGGAAATCGCTCAGCTGCCCCCGGAGGAAAAGGCGGAATTCCTGTCGGCGCTCGGCCTGGACAGGAGCGGGCTGGACAGGCTGGTCACCGCCTGCTACCGTCTGCTGGGCCTGATATCCTTCCTCACGGCCGGCGCGGACGAGTGCCGGGCCTGGACCATCAAAAAAGGTACAAAAGCCCCGCAGGCAGCAGGCAAAATCCATACGGATTTTGAAAAGGGCTTTATCCGCGCGGAAATCGTACCCTTTGAAACGCTGACAGCCCAGGGCAGCATGGCCGCCTGCCGGGAAAAGGGGCTGATCCGCAGCGAGGGCAAGGAGTATGTAATGCAGGACGGGGATGTAACCCTGTTCCGTTTTAACGTATAGACCGGAGGCAGTTATGAACCGTTTGAAGTTCCTTTTTGAGCGCATTGTGCGTATGGATTACAAGGCCATGTGGAAAACCACACGGCTTTTGAAGGAGCGCAGCGGCATGAGCCGCCTTTGGCTGCTGCTGGATATGCTCAAATGCGCCATCCGCTACAACGCGGGCTATGTGGACTACAAGATCGCGGAATTCTACCGTCTGAACGACGCCCAGCGCAGAACGCAGATCACACGCGGCATATCCAACGCCATTGTGCGGCGGATGAACGACAAGGATTACTGGCATTGCTTTGACAACAAGGCGGAGTTCAACACGCTGTTTGCGCAGCAGGTAAAAAGGGACTGGCTGGAAATCAGCCGGGCCACCACCCTGGAATCGCTGGAAAAATTTCTGTCAGACAAGGACTCCGTCATCGCCAAACCCCTGGAGGGGTCCAGCGGCCAGGGCATTGAAAAATATGGGCGGCAGGATTGGCAGGACAGCATACCCATGTTTCTGGAGCTGCTTATCAACAACAGCATCGGCATTCTGGAGGAAGTGGTGGTGCAGCATGAAAGGCTGTCGCAGCTTTGCCCCACCTCCGTCAACACCGTGCGCATCGCCACGCTGCTGGGCGACAAGAAGCAGGGCATCGTTTACGCCTTTTTGCGCATCGGCAACGGCCGCGTAATGGACAACGTGGACTGCGGCGGCATGGCCGCCCGGGTTGACCTGGCTTCCGGAAGGCTGTTAACCGTCGGCGCGGACAAGCAGGGCAACACGTTCAAAATTCACCCCAAGACAGGTACGCCCATCATGGGCTTTGAGGTTCCCTTCTGGGAAGAAGCCAAGCAAATGTGCATCGAAGCCGCCCAAAAGGTGCCTCAAATGCGGTTCGTCGCCTGGGATGTGGCCATTACAAACGACGGCCCCCGGTTTATTGAGGGCAACTCCTTTCCCAGCCACGCCGTTCCCCAGTTTGCGGCCCACTACCCCGACGGCATCGGCATACTGACCGAGTTTCGCAAGTTCATAGACCTATAGCAAAGTGCAACCGCCCGGCCGCCGAAAGCCGCCGGGCGGTTTTTTAGTGCAACAATCCGGAACACGGCCCGCCTTGCACGCCGCTGCCCTCACCCCTTGCGCAGCCCTTTGGGATAATGGTTTTGCACCCGGCCCTCGGTCAGTTTCCCAAAGCCCAGGGGCAGCCCCGCCAGCATCATCACGGCCCAGCCACGGCTGCACGCGGGCGACAGGAGCACCTCGCCCTTTATATAAGCCTGGGCCTGGGCCACGTCCAGGTAAACCGCAGGGCAACCCTTGGGCAGCAGGCCGGACATGGCCCAGGCGTGATCCGGCATGAAATGCCTGCCCCGCGCCTCCCCCAAATGCAGGCCTGCCCGCAGCACACGCAGCCCCGCTATATCCGGCATCGCCGGCGTGCTGACCAGCCGCCCCGCAAACAGGCCTGATGGCATTGGCCCGCCGCACCCAAAGGTATCCATGCAAAAAGCATCATAGGCGGCAACGCTTTCCCTGCCGGGCCTTGCCAATGCATGGTTGCATACGGCATGGCCTTCTTCGCGTTCCCCCCGCTTTTTCATCAGCGCCACAAAATGCCCTTCTCCCGCCACCCTGTGGGGAAACATATGCAGCATTCCGCTTTCCGTTTTGATATCCGGCGGCAGCAAAAAGGGCTGAAGGCTGAACGCGGGATGCTCCTTCAAAAAGGTCTCCACCACGCCTTCGTTTTCCACGGTATTGAAGGTGCAGGTGGAGTAGCACAAAACGCCTCCGTCCCGCACCATCCCGGCGGCGCAGCGAAGTATCTCCATCTGCCGCCTGGCACAGCCCGCGGGCGTTTGCGCCGTCCATTCCGCCCTTGTCTCCGGGTGGCGGCGGAACATGCCCTCGCCGGAGCAGGGCGCGTCCACCAATACACGGTCAAAGCATCCGGGCCACTTGTCCAGCAGGCGCTCAGGCATTTCACTGGTGACAAGGGCATGTGCGGCGCCCATGCGCTCCAGGTTGCCGGAGAGCGCCTTGGCACGGGCGGCCACCGGTTCGTTGCTGACAAGCAGGCCCTGCCCTTGCATGCGGGCGGCAATCTGCGTGCTCTTGCCGCCGGGAGCGGCACAAAGGTCCAGCACCCATTCCAAAGGCTGCGGATCAAGCGCCGCCACTGCCGCCATGGCGCTAGGCTCCTGCAAATAATACGCGCCCGCCTCATGCAAGGGGTGCGTGCCCGCCGGTGAATCCAGCGTGATATACAGCCCATCCCTTTCCCAGGGAACCTTGCCCTTCAGCCCGGGCACCCA
>JAEWNM010000362.1 GCA_023392755.1 Bacillota bacterium | reverse complement strand
CGCCGTGCTGGACAAAACAGACAAAAGCATTATGCCCAGCAGCTTTAAGAGGCTGGCAGCGCCCAGTATCTGACCGCCGTAGGCGACGATGTAGGCTTCCGCCAGAACAAAGGTGACAACGGTCATAATCAGGCCGATGATAAAGGAGCTTAAAATATATCCGCCGGCCAGGGATGAGCGATTGACGGGGGACGCAAGGAAATCCTTGCTGTTTTTCTTGGCGACGTCGTCGATCATGATGCCGAAAGCGCCCATGGTGGTGGTGATGGAGGTAACGCTCAATAAGCCCGCCATGATCCAGCTGTCGATCAGGAACCTGGCGCCCGCAAGCTCCTTCATGCCCCCTGTGAGCATATCCCCCAGGAACAGTACGTACAGGCCGATGATGATGATGGCGGACAGCAGGGAAAAGAACACGGCGGCACGGTCGCGGAAGAATATTTTCAGGTTGCGCGCGGCAAATTTCCACGTAATCATTCTCTAATCCCCCTTCCGGTGATGGCGATAAACGCATCATCCATGCTGCCGCTGACGACTTCGAATACGGATATCATATCCTCGCAGCCCTTCAAAATGGGCAGCGCGTCCAACGTGCGCCTGAGCGGCACGGATACCATGACACCGGCTGTTTCATAGGCAATGTTCTGTCCGCCAAGATAAGCCTTGAGCGCTTCCATATCGATGGGTTCGATTTTCAGATGATCGCTGGAATACCTGTCCTTCAGTTCCGCCGGCGTACCCTTGGCGGTAATGAGGCCCTTGTCGATCACAGCCACATAGTCGGCCCCGGCCGCCTCCTCCATGTAGTGGGTGGTCAAAAACACCGTTACGCCCTCCTGCTTTTGAAGGCTGCGGATGGTGTTCCAAACGCTTTGGCGCGTCTGCGGGTCAAGGCCGGTGGTAGGCTCATCCAGGAAAAGAATCTTCGGGGTGTTGACAAGCGCCCTGGCGATATCGGCCCGGCGGCGCTGGCCGCCGGATAGCTTGCCGTAGGGCCGGTCCAGAAAGGACTCCACCTCCGCGGCATACGCGGCCCTTTTCACAGCCTGTTTGCACTTTTCACCCTTCAGGCCGTAAAAGGCGGCGCGGGCGGAAAGGTTTTCCCGCACGGTGAGCAGGGCATCCAGAATGCTGTCCTGAAACACAACGCCAATGCTTTCCCTGATTCTCGCGTCATCCTTGGACAGCTCAAAGCCGTTTACGACCACTTCGCCCGCGTCGGGCGTGAGCAGCGTGCAGATCATGTCAATGGTGGTGGATTTCCCGGCCCCGTTGGGGCCAAGGAACGCAAACAGCGTTCCCGCATCCACATAAAAGTCGATGCCCTTTACAGCCTGAACATCGCGGTAGCTTTTTTTAAGCCCCGATACCTCAATGATCTTTCCCATCCGCTTCCCCCCACACAATCGGTTTTCATTGCCACGCATTCCCATTTTACCATATTATTTCATACAGATCATTGAGAAAGAAAAAGAAAAGGATGAAAATTGCATGAGAAGGGATGCTTGCCATAACGGCGAAAAAGGCGCGGAAGGCCAAAGGCAGCCTTTCCGCGCCGGTATGGCTCCGGCGTGTTTACCACTCCGCCACAGTGCCGTCAAAGTTGCGCCATACGGGGTTTTTCCAGTTGTGGCCGGCTTTCGCGGCTTCTATCAGCTTTTCCTCGTCCACCTCTATGCCAAGGCCCGGCTTTTGGGGGATGCCGATAAACCCGTCCCGGTAGGCGAAAAGGGACGCGTCCTTCAAATAGTCCATCAGGTCGCCGCCCTGGTTGTAGTGGATGCCCAGGCTCTGCTCCTGTATGAACACGTTGGGGGTGCAAAAATCAAGCTGCACGCAGCTGGCAAGCGCCACGGGGCCCAGCGGGCAGTGGGGGGCCGCCGCCACGTCAAAGGCTTCCGCCATGGCGGCAATCTTCCGGCACTCGGTTATGCCCCCGGCATGGGACAGATCGGGCTGTATGATATCCACATACCCTTCCGTCAGTATTTTCTTGAAATCCCAGCGGCTGAACATGCGCTCCCCGGTGGCGATGGGCGTGGCGGTATATTTTGTAATTTCCCGCAGGGCTTCGATATTTTCGGTCAGCACCGGCTCCTCTATAAACATCAGGTGGTATTGGTCCAGCTCCTTGGCCAGCACCTTGGCCATGCTCTTGTGCACCCGGCCGTGGAAATCCACCGCCACGTCCATGTCATACCCCAGCGCGTCGCGGATCACCGCCACGCGATCCAGCGCGGCCTGCACCTTTTTGAAGGAATCGATGTAATGCATCTCTTCCGTGGCGTTCATCTTCACGGCGGTATAGCCCTGGGCAAACTTTTCTCTGGCCGCCGCCGCGATATCGGCGGGCCTGTCGCCGCCGATCCAGCAATACACCTTCAGCTTATCCCGGCACCTGCCGCCCAGCAGCTGATATACCGGCGCGTTGAGCACCTTGCCCTTTATATCCCACAGCGCCTGGTCGATGCCCGCGATGGCGCTCATCACCTCCGGGCCGCCGCGATAAAAGCCGCCCCGGTACATCACCTGCCACAGGTCCTCAATATCCATGGGGTCCTTGCCCATAAAGTACGTTTGCAGCTCCTCCACCGCCGCCTTCACCGTGGCCGCGCGGCCCTCGATAACCGGCTCGCCCCAGCCGCATACGCCCTCATCCGTCATCAGCTTCAAAAAAAGCCAGCGCGGCGCGGCGGGATACAGCTTAAAGCCCGTGATCTTCATACATAATCCTCCCGTGTTGCTTTTTGTGCTGCCTGTTTGATTCTCAACAGCACGGCGTGTCTCCTGCCGCAAAGCAAATATTGACAAGGAAAGCATATTTTTTTATAGTAGTGCCATAAACGGCGGGCGGGCAGTTATACAAAAAGCACGCCCGTCCAAAGAGAGGATTATGCGCCATGAAACCCGATACGGCTGTAAACCAAATCCGAACAAGCAGATTGATCGCCATTTTGCGGAACGTGCCCGAAGAAAAAACGCTTCCCCTTGTGGCGGCGCTTCATTCGGGCGGCGTCCGGGTGCTGGAATTCACCTTTGACCACGCAAACCCCGGCTATATGGAGGAGGCTTGCCAAAAGGTGTCCCGTGTGAAGGCCGCTTTCGGGGATGAGCTGCTTCTTGGCATGGGTACGGTGCTGTCAAAATCGGAGGCGGACGCGTTAATATCCGCCGGGGCACAGCTTATGATTTCGCCCCATACCGACGCGGCGCTCATCGCCCACGCAAAGCGGCTGGGAGCGGTGTGCATCCCCGGCGCGTTCACGCCCACGGAAATCGTTGCGGCAAGCGCGGCGGGGGCCGACTTCGTAAAGCTTTTCCCCGCCGGGGTGCTGGGCTTGGATTACATACGCGCCATACGCGCGCCCCTTCCCCACATCCCCCTGCTGGCCGTGGGCGGCGTGGAGCCGGAATCGGTCGCCGGCTTTTTATCGGCCGGCGTCGCGGGCTTTGGCGTGGGCAGCCAACTGGTGGAAAGCGCTGCCTTGAAGGTGGGCGACTACGGCCGCATCAGCGCAAAAGCGCTGGCCTTTACAATGGCAATCGCGGCCTTTGAGGCAAAAGCATGAGCGGCTGTACGATGGTCATCGACGGGGGCACCACCAACCTTCGGGTCACGCTGCTGGATGCGGAGGGAACCGTTCTGTCCGCCGTCAAAAAGGAAGCCGGCGTTTCCCAAACCGCGGTGGACGGCCACAACGAAAGGCTGAAGGAAGCCCTGGGGGATTTGATCGGCAGCCTCATGGCGCAATTTCACCTGACAGCCAAGGATATCGGCCTTTGCGCGGCCTATGGCATGATTACCAGCCGGGAAGGGCTATGGGAGGTTCCCCACATCATCGCCCCACTGGATGCGGCCCAATTGCGCGCCGGCATTTTAAGAAAATGCTTTCCGGAAACCGCGCCCTTTCCCATCGCGTTCATCCCCGGCGTGAAAAATTCCTCCCGCTCTGTTACCCTTGATACCTTTGCCGCCATGGACATGATGCGGGGCGAGGAAACGGAGGCCATCGGCCTTTGGGAGCTTTTGCGGCCCCTAAGCGGCTGCATCTTTGCGCTGCCGGGCTCCCACAACAAGTTTGTGCGCATGGATGCCAAAGGCCGCATACTCGGCTGCATGACCACCCTGTCCGGGGAGTTTTTAAGCGTGCTGACCCACCACACCATTCTTTCAGGCGCGGTGAACCACGGCTTTTCCACAGCGGAAAACTACGACCGGGCAATGGCTTTGGCCGGATATCGCGAGGCCGAAGCGTCGGGCCTTGGCCGGGCGGCTTTTGCCGGGCGCATCCTTTCCACACTGGGCGGGCTGCCACCCGACAAAATCGCCAGCTATTTGCTGGGAGCGGTGCTTTGCGCCGATGTTCAGGCGCTGACAGCCTTTGGCGGCACGGATACGCTCCTTTATGTCGCGGGGAAGGAGCCTGTCAAAACCGCCCTGTGCGACCTTGTATCCGCCGCGGGCCTTTTCCCTTCGCATCCGGTCCCGCCGGATATATGCGCCAGGATGGGTGTCGCGGGCGCGCTGCATATCGCGGGGGAAACGCAATATGGCCTTTAGCAGCAGCGGCATATTGTGCAGAAAATGCCTGCCCCAGGAGATCGAGGAAAACACCTTGCGGGAGTATCTGGACGGCTATGCCGCCTCCCTGTCCACGGATATCCGCGCACCGGAAGGCGAATATGCGCGCAGGCTTACGATTTGCGAAAATTGCCCCCATCGCATACAGTTCACCTGCACCCTGTGCGGCTGCTACATACAGGCCAGGGCCGCCAAAAAGCGCCAGAAGTGCCCCCTGCCCGGCGCGCCCCGGTGGAGCAGCTGTACGGGGGATGAGCAGGAATAAACGCAAAAACGCCCGCCCAAGCCGCCTTAAAACAGGCGCGCCCGGGCGGGCGTTTGGTCATTGGCTCATTTCCCCGCCGACTCGATCACAACATTCCCCAGCTTTTCAAAATGCTTAACCATGGCGCTGTGGTCCAGCGCGACGCGGAAGCCCGGCTGAAAGTTTCGGTTCAGCACCATG
>JAEWNM010000346.1 GCA_023392755.1 Bacillota bacterium | reverse complement strand
ACCCAGGACAAGGAATCCTTCGAAAGCAGCATCGCCGCCTATGAATCGGCCTCCTCGGCGGGGGAACAAGGCGTTTGGTATGTGCCGGAAGGCATTCGCGGCATCACCCACATCCTTCTGAAAGTGGACAGCGAGCTTTTGAACAAATACCTCGACGCCAAGGCGCAGCTTGTAGCCCAGCAGACCCAGGCGGAGGCCCTTGAGGAGGAGGATATTGACCCCGTTCCGGAGGAGACATCCGCCACAGCCGACCCCGCCGCCACGGCCAGCCCCCAACCCACGGCCGACCCTGCCGCCACGCCCACCCCCGTGCCTGTGACCCAGGCGGATGTGGATGCGGCGCACCAGGCCGTGCTGGATTCCATCAAGGACAAGACGGACGACATCTACAAGCGCCTTGCCGCGGGCGAATCATTTGCCGCCCTGGTGGCGGAATATGGCGAGGATCCCGGAATGCAGCAGGAGCCCTACAAGACCGAAGGCTACAGCGTACACAAGGATTTTGAAGGCTTTATCCAGGAATTCACGCAGGGAGCCTTCGCCGCCGAGCTTGTAAAGGTGGGCGATTACGGCCAGCCGATCGTTGGCAGCTATGGCGTCCACATCCTCTGCTATAACAGGGATGTACCCAGCGGCCCCAAAGAGTTGACCGAAGAGCGCAAGGGGCTGCTGCTTGAGGAAATGAAGCAGGCCCGCGACAACGAAATCATTGAAGCGGCTATCAAAGAGTGGGAGAGCGCGGCCGTGATTACCTATACCGGCATAGTGCCCAAGCTGGAAGACTGATTTTACTGCGCATGGCCGCCTGGCGGGCAAGAGCCCGTCAGGCGGCTTGTTTTTCTTCAGGCGGAATGTTACAATAGGCACGCATTTCAAGGAAACAAGGTGAAGGATCATGAAAAAAATTGTAACCGCCGTGCTGGCCGCCGCGCTCCTCTTTTTTTGCAGCGGCGCAACCGCTCAGGATAAAACCGTGGTAACATCGTTTTATCCCATCTATGTGCTGGCGCGGAATCTGGCGGCTGGAATAAACGATATACGGGTGGAAAACTTGGCCGCGCCGGATACGGGCTGTTTGCACGATTACCAGCTGCTCACAGGGGATATGCGCACCCTTGGCAATGCGCAGGTGCTGCTTATCAACGGTGCGGGCATGGAAAGCTATCTTGACACGGTAACGGCTCAGTTCCCGGGCCTTCAGGTGGTGGACGCATCCCAAAACATTCCGCTGCTTGACAATTCGGGCGAAAACAGGCATACCCATGAAGAGGACGAGGTCGGCCATCAGCATGAAGATAATGCACATATCTGGCTGGACGCAAAGAACGCCATCGATATGGTGAAGAACCTTGAGAACGGGCTTATGGCTGCCTTCCCGGAACACAAAGATGCTATTGCGCAAAACGCGGCCGCCTATATACAGCGGCTGGAAGCGCTGGACGCCGAGCTGAGGGCGGGCCTTATGAACCTTCCCCGTAATGAAATTATCACCTTTCATGAAGCGTTCCCTTACTTTGCCCATGCCTACGGGCTTCACGTGGCCGCCGTGGTGAACCGGGAACCGGGCGAGGCGTTGAGCCCCGCACAGCTGGCCGAACTGGTGAAACTGGTAAAGGAACTTGGCGCGCCGCCTCTTTTTACAGAGCCGCAGTACCCTGACCTGGCGGCCGGCACGCTGGCCTTGGAAACCGGCGCGAAGGTATACGAGCTAGACCCCCTGGTCACCGGGCCCATGGATGAAGCCGCGCTTACCGCCTATGAGGACGGAATGCGCAAAAACATGCAGGTATTGAAGCTTGCATTGGGGGATGTGTGATGCGGCGAATCCTGTACGGCACCGGCAACCCGGCCAAGCTGAACGCCATGCGGGAATGGCTCTCGGGTTTGCCCCTTGTGATTGAAGGGCTTACCCCTTGCGCGCCCCAGGCACCTGAGGACGGAAGGACACCGCTGGAAAACGCCCGCCAAAAGGCATTATGCTATTACCAGGCTTACCGCTGTCCCGTTTTTTCCTGTGACTCAGGCCTCATGCTGTCCTCCGTTCCGCATGATTTGAATCCTGGCGTTCATGCAAGAAGGCCCCTGGGAGCGCCGCTTTCCGATGGTGAGATGCTTATGTATTATGCGAACCTGGCTCGGGAATACGGGCGGGATGGTTTTTTACAGGCCCGGTATCAAAACGCCGTCTGCCTGGTGATGGAGGATGGCAGATGCCTGGAGTACGACGGGGACGATATCTGTTCAGACATGTTTTTACTGGCGGACAAGCCCCATCCCATGCGTACGCCAGGCTGGCCGCTGGACTCGCTGTCGGTATCGGCGGAAACAAGAAAATATTGGTTTGACATGCCCGCGGAAGAACGGCTTGCAAGCCACCGTAACCTTCGCCCCGGCTTTGCGGGCTTTTTCAGCCGGGCATTTGGTTTTTGATATCGCATTGCAAGAAAGCGTACGGCAAAAAACAGGCGGCATGGAGCTATCCATGCCGCCTGTCAGACCATCAAAAAACCCTGGGAGGTATCGGAGGGCCGAAGTCCTCCGATCCTAGATCGCAAACCAGCGACATGTGCGGTGGTTTGCGAAGGAATTTTGAAAAAATTCCTTCCTTGCCCGAGCAAACGGCTGCAAAATGGCATCGCCATTTTGCAGTGTAGCGAGGGAAAAACTCAACAAAGTGGCGTCAGCCACTTTGTTGATACACTGAGCCGGCATGGAGCTATCCATGCCGCCTGTTTGTTTACCTTTTTCGTTATTCGCCGATGACAAAAGCGGGCTGACGATTGGCGTACGCCTTCTCAATAGCGCCCAGGATATCGCCGTGCGCATCGGAAAGGCTCATGGTCGCCTGGGACACCACATCGGTAAGCATGGCCTTTTCTTCATCGCTCATGCCGGCCAGCGCCTTGATATCGTCTTCGTTCTCAGA